>JALZKK010000353.1 GCA_030859285.1 Acidobacteriota bacterium
GCATTCTCTTCGCTTTGCCGGATGTTAACTCGAACTACAACGCCCTGCTGCTGCGTGTGTCGAGCAACTACGCGCGCAATTTCCAGATTGAAGGCAACTATCGCTTCAGCAAGAGTATCGACACCAGTTCCTTCGGGCGCGGCGCGCAGCAAACCGACCCGAGCAACTCGCAGCTTGAGCGCGGCCCTTCCGACTTCGACATTAAGCACAACCTCGTCATCTCCGGCCTCTACCGCATCCCGTTCTTTAACGACGGGCGCGGACTCTTGGGCAAGCTGCTCGGCGGCTTTGAGATCAACGGGATTCTCAGCGCCCACTCCGGCTTTCCGTTTACGCCTGTCGTCTTCGGCGATGTGGCGCTTGACCTTAACGGCGACGCCTTCCGTCCCGACCGCCCGACGAGATACTTCGGCGGCGTCGTCGAAAATCCGTCGAACCAAGATTTCATTAACGGGATTTTCCCCGGCGCTAATGGACGTTTGCCGGGTGGAGCGCCCGGCGGAACTCGCTTTTTTGACATCACGACGCGGGGCGCTGCCGGCATCGGTCGCAATTCGTTTCGCGGGCCGAGCTATCGTTCAATCGACCTCTCCATCGTCAAACAAACGAAGCTGCCTTTCATCAATGAACAGGCAAACCTCGACCTTCGCGCCAATCTCTTTAACGCTTTCAACCTTCTTAATTTGCCGCCGTTCCAACCTGTGACGAGCAGAGTTGACATCGGCAACACCGGCGACTTCGGACGCGCCACATCTGCGCTCGCCGGGCGAGTCATCGAACTCCAAGCGCGCTTTAGCTTCTAATGCGCTTCGACATCTAGTAGTCTGCCCGCGTGAAGATGCCGGGTTTCGGAGTTCAACCTTTAGGTTGCCGCCGGCGCGACCAAGCACGCCGCAAGCGTGAAATCTCAACCGCAAAATTAAGCGGTCAGACTACTAGCGCGAATGGATTAGCGTCTGTGTGGCGGCTGATCCGTTCGCGCTTTATTTTGCCTACGGGGATTCTCCGATGAGACTCAGACCTTCTCGCTACGTTGTCATTCACCAAATGCTCCTCAGAATGACGCTCGCCGTGTTACTGCCTGTCCTTCTGCTGTCCAGCGTCGCCGCGCAACGACAACCGGACATTGAAAAAAAGATCGATGCCCTGCTCGCGCAAATGACGCTCGCCGAGAAACTCGGACAACTGCAAATACTCGACGGTCATGCTGACGGTCGCTATCGCGACGAACACCCGGAGATGATCCGTAAGGGACTGCTCGGCTCAACGCTCAACGTGCGCGGTGTAGGACGAACGAACGAGTTGCAACGCATCGCGGTTGAGCAATCGCGCTTGAAGATTCCGGCGCTGTTTGGCTTCGATGTGATTCACGGCTATCGCACGATCTTTCCGATCCCTCTGGGCGAGGCGAGCAGTTGGGACGCGGCGGCGGTCGAGCGCGCGGCGGCGGTCGCGGCGGCGGAAACGAGAGCGGCGGGCGTCCACTGGACGTTCGCGCCGATGGTTGATATTGCGCGTGATGCGCGTTGGGGACGGATCGCGGAAGGCGCAGGCGAAGACCCGTATCTCGGTTCGGTGATGGCGAGTGCGCGCGTGCGTGGATTTCAGGGCGCGGATTATAGCGCGCCGGATCGCGTCGTCGCCTGCGCCAAGCATTGGGTCGCTTACGGCGCGGCGGAAGCGGGACGCGACTACAACACGACGGATGTTTCGGAGACGACTTTGCGCGAGGTTTATTTCCCGCCGTTCAAAGCGGCGATTGATGCGGGCGTCGGAACTTTTATGAGCGCGTTTAATGATCTCAACGGCGTGCCAACCTCCGCGAATCCATTCATCCTGACGAAAGTCTTGCGCGGCGAGTGGAAGTTCGATGGCTTTGTCGTCAGCGATTATGAATCGGTGAAGGAATTGATGAATCACGGACTGGTCGGCACAGAAGCCGCAGCGGCGCGTGCGGCCTTGAATGCGGGCGTGGACATGGAAATGGTCAGCCGCTTCTACAACCAACACGGCGCGCAGCTTTTGCAAGAGAACAAAATTTCGCCAGCGACGATTGACGAAGCGGTGCGGCGTATCTTGCGGATCAAGTTTCGTCTTGGACTCTTTGATAAACCATACGGCGATGAAGCGCGCGAGCGCGCCGCCATCTTGAATGCGTCACACCTCGCCGCCGCGCGCGAGATCGCCGCCCGTTCGATGGTGCTGCTGAAGAACGAACTCGAAGTTTTGCCGCTCAACAAGAATGCGCGCACCATCGCCGTCGTTGGTCCCCTCGCGGACGACAATAAAGCGCCACTCGGATCGTGGGCAGGCGACGGTCGCGCCAAAGATACGGTCACGTTGCTCGCCGGCGTCAAAGCGAAAGTTTCATCGCAGACGCGAGTTTTGTATGCGAAGGGCGTGGCGATTGAAGGGCGCGGCGTGGACGGCAACTTCCATACGCCGCCCGTCGCGGCCAGCAACGCCGGGGGGACCAACGTCGCGCCGAGCGCCGATGCTGCCAGAAGCGCGACGAGCGCGACTGCGCCGGACAGCATGGCCGAAGCCGTGCGCGTCGCGCGCGCAGCGGACGCGACGATCATCGCGGTCGGCGAAACAGCGGAGATGAGCGGCGAGGCCGCGTCGCGCACGTCGCTCGATCTGCCCGGCAGACAGTTGGAGTTGATCCGGGCGATTCATGCGACGGGCAAGCCTTACGCCGTCGTCTTGATGAACGGACGGCCTCTGACAATCAATTGGCTGGCGGAGAACTCGCCCGCGATTTTAGAGACGTGGTTCGCCGGCACGCAGGCCGGCCACGCCATCGCCGACGTGCTGTTCGGCGATGTGAATCCCGGCGGCAAACTCCCCGTCACCTTCCCGCGCACGGTCGGCCAAGCGCCGCTTTATTACAACCACAAAACCACAGGCCGACCTCCGACCGAGCAGAAGTACACGTCGAAATACTTGGACGTGCCGGTGACACCGCTCTTCCCTTTCGGCTACGGCCTGAGCTACACGCAGTTTCGCCTGTCGAATTTGCAACCGAGCGCGCAGAGCATTCGCCTCGACGGGCGCGTGACCATCAGCGTCGAAGTGGAGAACACTGGACGGCGCGCGGGCGATGAAGTCGTGCAGCTTTATATCCGCGACATGGCGGCCAGTGTGACGCGCCCTGTCAGAGAACTGAAAGGCTTCGAGCGCGTCACGCTCCAACCCGGCGAGCGGCGGCGCGTCACGTTTACACTGACGCCGGAGCATCTCGGCTTTTATGATCGCGATATGCGTTTCATCGTCGAGCCGGGCATGTTCGGAGTCTTCGTCGGCAACAGTTCTGTGGGCGGGCTGGAAACAAAATTTGAGGTCGTCGAGAAATAGACGCCGCTCACCTGATCAACCTCAGCAATGGAACAAAGAATTTCACGCAAAGGCGCGAAGGGCGCAAAGAAGCATTTAGCTTTCGCGCGTCCGATCTCTTTTCCGGTCTTTGCGCCTTTGCGCCTTTGCGTGAGCCTGTTCTTGGCAATCTCACTCCTCACGGTCAACACCTTTTCATCGCCGCTCTCACACACGAGCAACGCGCCACGACTGTCCGCTACGGACGAGTCATTTCTCGAAGACCTCTCGCGCCGCTCGTTTCGTTACTTCCTCGAACAGACGCATCCAGACACCGGCCTCACACTCGACCGCGCCCGCGCCGACGGTTCAATCCACAATGAGAATCAACGCCACACCGCGAGCATCGCCGCGACGGGCTTCGGCTTGACCGCGTTGTGCATTGCCGCTGAACGCGGGTGGATCGAACCGGAAGAAGCGCGCGAGCGTGTTCGCACAGCGCTGCGCTTTTTCGCCGGGCGCGCGCCGCACGAACGAGGCTGGTTCTATCACTGGATGGATTGGAGAAACGGCGAGCGGCGCTGGCAGAGCGAGCTTTCGTCAATCGACACGGCGCTCTTGCTGAACGGCATGCTGACGGCGCGCGGTTACTTTCGTCATGACCGTGAGATCGTGCGCCTCGCCACTGTAATTTACGAGCGGATCGATTTTCGATGGATACTCAACGGTCATCCGACGCTGCTCTCGCACGGTTGGTATCCCGACAGAGGATTCATCAAACATCGCTGGGACACTTACAGCGAGCAGTTGAGCTTGCTCCTGCTCGCCATCGGCTCGCCGGCTCATCCGATCACGCCGGGCGCATGGCGCGCTTGGGAACGCAAGCGGATCACTTACGCTAATTTTACTTACATGCACGCGCATCCGCCGTTATTCATCCATCAATACTCACACGCTTGGGTTGACTTCCGCGACCGGCGCGAGAATTGGTATCCCTTCACCGACTATTTCGAGAACTCCGTCAAGGCGACGCACGCACACAAGGCTTTCTGTCTCGATCTTTCAGATGAGTTTCCCGGCTACACGGAAAATGTGTGGGGCATCACGGCGTCGGACAGCGCGAAAGGTTATGTGGCGTGGGGCGGGCCGCCGCGCCATCCGCGGATTGATGGGACGGTCGTGCCATGCGCGGCTGGCGGCTCGCTGATGTTCACGCCCGACATCGCGCTACCCGCGCTCCGCACCATGCGCGAGCGTTACGGCGAACGCATCTATGGACGCTACGGCTTCACCGACGCCTTTAACCCAAATACCGGCTGGGTCAACCCCGACGTGATCGGTATCGACATCGGCATCACGCTCCTCAGCGCCGAGAACCTCCGCACCGGCAACGTCTGGCGCTGGTTCATGCGTAACGAAGAGATTCCCCGCGCCATGCGACTCGTCGGACTGGAAAAGCAGAAGGGGAGAGGTAGAGAAAGGGAGAAGGGGAGAAAAACCGAAGCACCTGCACCCCGTCTCTCTGTCTCCCCCTCTCCCCTTCTCCC
>JALZKK010000361.1 GCA_030859285.1 Acidobacteriota bacterium
CGACTGCCGAAATCGCTGTTGTAATGATAGCTGCTGCCCGAAAAATCGTAGATCAGCGTCGAGGCAGTAGTAATTCCCGTCGAGAGTACCTTCACCGTGTAGGTGGTGACAACATTGCCGCCGGCCCGACCGCTTGGATACTGCTCCGGGCCGACGCAGCTTCGGTAGGTGGAAAGATTCAGAGGGTTGTTGTCCCAGCCGCAGGCGTCGGCGTAAATTTTGTTGTTAGTGCCGCCGGGCGGACTGGTGTAAGTCGTGGAGACGGACAAGACCTGAAAGATGATATTGGACAGATTCAAAAATGCTTCCAACTGCTCATATCCCTGCGTGGCCGTGCTGGCGCGCACGGTGTAGTTATAAGTTTGTCCCTGATAGACCGTCGTCGGGCCGGTGACGGAAGCGACCGTATTGCGATTTTGCGAGACGAGGCGTTCGACATAGAGTTCGCGCGGCGTCGGCGTACTCACCGACGCGACGCCGTTCGCGCTCACCGTGATGTGATAGCGACGCGCCGTGTCGTGGGCTAACGAAGTCCGCGTGACCGTCACGGGGAAGTAAAAGTCGGTGCAAGCGCCCGCCGCCAGCGACGCGGCGGTGACGGAGCCGGAGCCGCCGAGGTTCAGGAAAGGATTCGCGCTATCCCAGATAAAGTTTCCGACCACGTTGGTGATCGCTGTCGGGCCGGCGTTACAAACCCGCGCGCCCACCGGAAACGTGTCAGGGCCGACGCTCTGATTGTTGCTGTCGAGGCCGATGACGTTCCAAGTCACGGGCGTGACCGTGAGCTGTGCGTAAGCGGCTTGGACTCCCCCAATTCCGCAGAGCAGCGCCAGCAGCCCCGCGTGCATCAAGAACGCCCGCACTATCGGGCGGAGAACTTTAGCTCTTCCCTGCACCAGCATCGCAGCAGACATCATTGGCTCTCCCCTCCGCTCTGTGTCTGGCTGCCCCCGCCGCCCGCCGTCAGCCCTTGCCGTGAAGTGCCGAACAGATCGAAGAGGTTTGAGAGTTTTGAAGAGATGGTGAAGTAGAAGCCACGCCGCGCGCCGAAGTTCGGCGGGCTGTTCGGCTCGATTGCCGACGTGAAGTTGTAGCCGCCGCCGAGTCGCAAGTCAGGCAACGCCCAGAAGCCGAGTTATGCCCCGGAAGAAAGGCGGCGAGTGTGGCTCGAAGGTTGCGCGAGCATTCGCACCTCGCCCGCGAGATCGAAGTAGCGGCTCAGACGATACTGCGCGCGGCCTTGTCCGAGATAAGTCAAAGCGGACGCGAACGCGAGCGTCTGATCGCCGTTGGCGCTGAAGCGCAAAGCGAAGCGACCGTACAACTCAAGGTCTTTCGTCAATTGATAGAGGCCGTCGGATGAGAGCGTGTCTGATCGATCTCGCGTCGGGGCGCGCCCGTCTGTCGCGTCCTGTGCGAGCGAGCGGCGCGTGTAACTAAACAGGAGCGCGGCGCGATCCGAGTCGAGCGGGCGGAAACTGATCGCGGCAGTGCCGTTGAAAGAAGAACTGCCGCGCTCGCCGAAGACAGCGCGCCCCATCTGCATCTGCGCGAGCGCGGTCACGCCGTCGCCCAGTTTCCCGGCTCCGCCGATGGTCAGGAGTTGGCCTAAACCGTTGCGGTCGCGCAGCTCATAGCGCGCCGACGAGCGGAAGTTCGCCGTCGGCTGCCAAGATAATCCGACGCCGCCGCTATTAAAACTCTCGCCCTGACCGGCGAGATGGAAGCCGCGCTCGTATTGCAAATCGAGTGAGAACACTTTTGAGAGCGGCAGGCGGTTTTGTAAGCCGATGACGGCAAAGCTGTCCGTGCCGTTGATGCCGTTCTCTAACTGATACCGCCCGGTCATCGAGGTGTAACGACCGAGCTGCGTCTCGACGCCGATGGCCGTCTCGCGGCGCGACCCCGTAGCCGCGAAGCCCGTATTTGCCACATCCGCAATCGGCACAATCGGGGCCGAAGCTAAACGCTGCGTAAAGAAGAGGCGCGCTTGCTGGTTGAATTGATAGCTTGCCGAAAGCGTCGTCTGATTTGGGTAAGTCGGATCGGACTCACCCAAATTCTGCTCGCGCTTGACGGACAATTCGAGTTTGTCGGTCGGGCGATATTCGACGCCGGCAGTGATGAGATTAGAAGTCGTGTCGCGCTCGCTCAGTTCATCGTTCAAACGCCGGAAGTCGTAAGCGAAGAAAGTGCGGAAACGGTCAGTCCAAGTTTCATTCCAACCTAGCCCGGCGGTGATGCGCTCGTTATCGACATTCGCGGTGCGGTTGCGCTCGTCCAGCAATTGGAAACGAATCACGCGCGACGAGCGCGGGCGCAAGTCGAGCGAGACGCCTGCGCGCTGCGCTCCCGGCGTGATGGTCTGGCCGAAAGGATTGAGGAAATCTTCGTCGGAGCGCGAGAAGCTGGCGCGCAGCACGCCGTCGTAAATGGGGAGCGGCTGTTCCAACTCGACGCGGTAAGCCTGCCCGTTATGCTCGCCGTCGCCGACGGTGTTGAAGACGTTGCCGTTCGCCGCGACGCGCCCGCGACTCATCGCCCACGCGAATTGGAGTTTGCCGCGGCGCGGTAGAGTCCATTCGCCGTCCACGCCGCCCAACATGAAAGAGCCGAGATCGGCCAGCCGCTGATCAACGAATGAGAGTCCGAGTTGCAAATTTTTACCGAAACGTTTTTGCGCCCGCGCTGTATAGACGGCAGACGATAGATCGCTCGCGCGATATTCGTAAGTGACTACCGTTTGCAGCAGATTGAGTTCGTAGTCGAACGCGCTGATGGGCCGGAGGAAAAATATCTCGCCGGTCGCCGCGTTCAAATTGTAGTCAACCGAGCGAGCGAGCGTCTGCCGCGAAAGAATGATTTCCGGGTTGCGGCGGTCGCGCACTTCGAGCGTGACGGTTTCTGAGCCGGGCAGGATGTCGAAGTGCGAGAGGCGTTGGAGCGAGAGGAAGCCGCCCGGCAGCACGTCGCGCGCAAACGCGGTGTCGGGACGCGCGCCGGTGACGGTCACGAAGTCGCCGTTCGCGTTTTCGGCGTGGAGTTTCACGCCCGTCAGATTGCGCGCGTAAGTGGCGAGTCCGGCATTTTGCAGATCGGCGTCGAAGTCGCCGAACATCGCGTAGGAGCGCCCGCGATCCAGCCGCGCGTAAAGTTTCGAGTTCGATTGCGCGTCCTCGAAGCGCGTCGAAGAATCGCCGAAGAGTGGATAGACGCGCTCCAACGGATCGAGTTGAAACAGGCGGTCGCGCCCCGCCGTGCGATTGAGCGGACGCTGGCTATCGTAAGCGAGCGTCAATAAATTCTGGCCGAAGAACTGGCCGCGATAAAAGAAGGCGAGGCGGCTGCGGAAATTGCCCTCCTCGCCGCGCATCGAGATTTCCGGCGCGGCGCGCCCGATTGATATTTCCGCGAGGCCGACGAGCAACGCGGGACGCAGTTCAGGGATGATGCGGACTTCGCCATCGGCCTCTACCTCTCCGGCGCTGGCGTGGAGTTTAGCGGTTGCGGGCGCGCCGTCGGAGACAAGTTCGACGACGGCTTCGCCGCCTGCAAGTTGCGCCATTTGCTGCTGCGAGTTTTGGTTGATCTGTTCGGCGGAGATGGCCGCCATCGCATTGGCCCCCTCGCCCTGTAAAGACGAATTGACCGCGCCGTTCTTCGCTTTGTCCGCGCCGGGGATGAGCAGACGACCCGCCGAAGTCTGCACGGCGATTGAGGCGTCCGCCGCCGGATGTCCCCATTGATCGAAAGCGCGCACGGTGACGAGCGTCGCGTCGCGCCCGCCGGCCTGCACTTCGCGCTTCGCCGGAACAATCTCCAAACGCCGCGCCGGCCCGCGCCCGTACACAGTCTGTTCCACAGAGCGCGCCGCCGTTCCTTCCGGGCTGATCGCCGTTGCCTTCAAGCGGTTCGGGCCGGGACGCAGATTGAGGCCGACGAAAGTGAAAGTCGAGATTTTATTCTTGTGATCGAGGCGACGCTCGCCGATGTGAGAATCATTGACGCGCTCGCCGTTGACTTCAAGCGCGACCGCCCAATTTTCGGTGACGCGCGCTGCGACCGACAAGGCGGGCGACATGATGACTTCTTCCGCCGCAGGTTGAGCGACCACCACCTCGCCGGGTGCGACCGGCTCAACGTAATCCGGCGCGGCGGTCTCAAAAGTCCCGACCGCGCGCGGCTTCGCTTCCGCCGCGCTCAATGCAGGATTGCCGTTGCCGTCAGCCGCAGTCTTGATCACGCGCGCGTCCGCGCCGGGCGCGGGCAAAATCTCCGCTGCTTGCGCGCCGCTGCCGCTGATCAACGACGACGACGCGGCATCACGTCTCCCCGTCTCCCCGCCCTCTGCCGGCGGGACGAGCGCGAAGTTTTGGCGGAGCAGCGCGCCGCCGCCGAGCGGCGTGCGTAAGAGGCGCGTCCAACTCCGCCCCGCGCGGCGGCCTTCGTCCGCGAGCAGGTAGCCGTCCGGCACTGTTACTGGATCGAGCGAGATGACGAACGCGCCTTCGCCGATGGACGGGATGTTGTACTGGCCGGCGGAATCCGTGATCACCGATTGGCCGTTGTTGAGATACAGGCGGACGCCCGCGACGGGTCGCTCCCCCGCACCCGCGTCGAACTGCCCATTGTTGTTTTTGTCTTCAAAGACACGCCCGATGATGAATTGCCGGGTCGAGAAGACGCCGTGCCCGACGCGCACGCCCGCGCGCGCCGCCGGCGTCGTGGCGCGCGCGCCCGAAGCAAACAAGCCGGAGGCGACGGCGGAGTTGAACTGGTCCCCATCCCGCGCGTTCGCGCCGACGCGCACGCGATAGACGAGGGTCACGCTCGCGCCCGCGTCGAGCCGTCCCAAACGAAAATTCAACTGACCGTCAGCAGCGATCTCAGGTTCGAGGCTGCGCGCGTCGTCGTGCCCCGTCTCAATCCGCGCCGTGCCTTCTACATAGTGGAACGACGGCGGCAATTGATCGCGCACGACGACATCGCTGATCGGTGAGGCGGTCGCGTTTCGCACGGCGACGCGGTAGGTGATGAGGTCGCCGACTTCCGCCGTCTGCTTGTCAGCCGTCTTGGTGATCTCAAGGGCCGCGACTTCAAAGAGCGGAATGTTGAGCGCGATGCTGGCGATGTCTTCGATCAAGACCGTCCCCGTGTCGGCGAGCGCGAAGCTGCCGGCGCGGGCGAGAGGCTGGCCGTCGAGCGCGCGCACCGTCATCTCGAAGCTGCCGGCGGCGGGACGCAGAGTGATCTCAAGCAAGCGTCCGCGATAGCCCGGCGCGGTGACGTTGACGTAGTAGCGCGCCGGTTGGTTCGGCGTGCCGAGTTGCGCGGGCGTGAGCGCGAAGGCGAAGCGGCCTTGTGCGTCGGTCGAGAAGGGGTTGACGTTCGGCTCGTTCGGCGTGAAACCGACATCGGGCGGAAGCTG
>JALZKK010000379.1 GCA_030859285.1 Acidobacteriota bacterium
CTGTTGATAGGCCGCGAGCGTTTGAAAGATGCGCTCTGGCGTTAGTCGTGCGGCTTGCGGTTCGGCTTGCGACATCATCGGATTCCTCTCACTTATTCGGAGTCACTTTCAAGTTGTCAAAATAAATCTCGGCCAGCGCGTTGCCGAAGATGCCGGGCGCGCCTTGACGGTTCGGGAGCGGATCGACGCGCTCGATCAGCCACGCGGTCGGCTCGCTCTCGCCGACGGGCCAGACTTTGCCGCGCGCGTGCACTTTGCCGTCGGGCAGATTCTCGACCATCAGTTTCATGCGATACCAAACATCGGGCTTCCACGCGAAGGGGACAGCCACGGTGCGCGCCGTCTCCGGCTGCCACGGTTCGATGTGGAGCATTTGACTGTTGCCGTAGAGCGTGAGGACGTAACGCTGCGCGATCACGCCGGCATCGCCTTGTTGCCGCCGCTTCTGCGTGGCGAGGATGTCGGCTTCGACGGTGTAATCCGAAAGGTTTGACGGCCCCATGTACGCGCGGGCGCGGCTCAGGAGCGACGAACCTTCCGTAGTCTTAACGAGGACTTTATTGCCGCCTTCAAGTTCACGCACGGCGAATTTCATTGTCGTGTTGACCCAATGCGCCGGAATGCTGTTCGCCGCCATCGCGTCGAAATTCTCACTCCACGGCAGCGGCGAAACCACACGCACGCGCGCCGCGCCGGTGATGCCGTTCACCGTCGCTTTGACTAAACCGGCTTGCGTTCCTCCGTCCGCTGTCGCGACGAACTGTCCGTTGGTGAGATTGCCTTTCAATTGATCAAGGGACCAAGTGGCTGACGTCTCTTCGCGAATGAAATTGCCTTTGTCGTCATACAGGCGCACGCGAAAACGAACGGTGTCGCCGGGCTTGATAATCAGTTCCGTAGGAACGATTTGGACATGTGCGGCCGGCCCGGCTGTTTCAGCCGATGCTATTTTTAACTCCGGATCGGCATGGATATTTGATTTCTTCCCGATGCAATAAAGATTCGAGTCGCTAATGAGGTAAACGCACCCGTTCGAGATAGCGACTGAAGCGATGATCGCTTCGGGCTGTCGTTCTGTGCCGAGTTGATCTTGATCGAGTATCTCTGCGCCCGTCGCGGTCGGTTTGAGGATGAAGAACTTGCCGTTCTCCGTGCCGACGTAGAGTTTGCCGTCGGCGAAGACGGGCGAGGCTTTCTGGATCGTGCCGAGATTTTGCAGCCAGAGTTGTTTGCCAGTCGTCACGTCAAACGCAGCGAGGTTCGCGCCGTTGTCGAGTTGATACAGCCGCTCGCCGTCGATGACCGGCGAGGAGAAGCCGCCTTGCCAGCCGTAGGTCGCCCACTTGGCACCCTCTTTCTTGATCTCGCCTTTCGCACCCGCATCGACAGCAGCGATCATGCCCATCTCGTTGGAATCAAGATTCTCTTCGCTGTGTGTCAAGATCGCGGTCGCGCCTTTGACGACGACGCCGGTGTTGATGCCGCGCTTGCTGATCTCGTACTTCCAAACAGGCTCGCCCGTCTGCGCTTTGATGGCGTGAATTACTCCGTCGCTCGCGCCTTGAATCAGCAATCGTGCGCCGCTGACATTCGTGATGATCGGCGGCGCGTAAGTCGTGTCGTAAGGGCGTCCGCCGGGCGCGCTGATCCACATCGTCTCGCCTGACTTTTTGTCGAAGGCCATGAAGCGATGCGCGCCGCGCCCGTGTTGGCCCCACATGAAAGTGACGCCGCTGATGATCACGAGATCGCCGTCGATGAGCGGCGAGACGGTGCGCCCGCCGTGCGTCGTGAGCAATCCGAAGTCTTCGCCGAGCGAACGCTCCCACAAAACTTTCCCGTCGCGCGTGAGCGACAGCAGCGTTCCGCCGCTGCCGAAGACGAAGATGTTGCCGGTCTGTGGATCGGCAGCCGGCGAAGCCCACCCGACGCGGTGCGGCGGCACATCACTCAGATACACATTGAAGCGATGCTCCCACATGAGCTTTCCCGTGTTGGCATCGAGGCACAGCACACGTTCTTGCAACTGCTCACCCTTGCCCACAGAGTTTTGCAGGTACAGCCGGTCGCCCAAGACAATCGGCGCGGAGCGTCCGCCATAAGGCGCTTTCCAAGCAAGATTCTCGCCGGCAGGGGACCAACGCGCGGGCAGATTCTTTTCCGTTGAAACGCCGGCGCGCGCCGGGCCGCGCCACTCGGCCCAATCGCCCGCAAAGGCGGCGGGAGCGAACAGCGCCCCGAAAAAGAGGGGACCAACGAGCTTAGAAAAAAGAGTGTGCATACTTTGCGTATCCTAAAATTTGCAATCCAATTTGCTGGAAATCGCCGACTGTTCAGCCGCGTTGAGGCGGCTGGGTTGCGATGAAGTTGATACGTAAACGACCGGATCACAGTTGCGTGCGCCGGCCCGGATTTTTCTTGACGCAGGGAGACGCCGGAGGACTATATTGTTCGCGCCCGCGCAACGACAGTCAAGCTGAAACCTTGGAAACTCGGTGGACGTAAAAGCCGACAGTACTTTCGGCGGAACTTTACGCGCCAAGTTAACGCACGTCACATCCGCAGCCCTTTTGACTTTTTGATTCACTGACTCGTCAGGCCGTTCTGTCCGAATACTCGCGGCCCCGAGTTTTTCATTCCCGCAGGAGTCAGACTATGAAGCGCAGCCGTGTGATCCTCCCTCTTTCCCTCGTCTTCCTCTTTGCGTTCAGCGCTCCGGCGCAGGACTTGAATCAGCAACTCTGGGAGGCCACGCGCAAGGGCGACGCCGAAGCCGTCAAGTCGCTGCTCGCCAAAGGCGCGAACGTCAACGCGAAATTCCGCTACGGCGCGACGGCGCTCTCTTACGCGGCGGATCGCGGAAACCTCGAAGTCGTCAAAGTCCTGCTCGACCACAAGGCCGACGTGAACGTGAAAGACACTTTCTACAACGCGACGCCGCTCATCTGGGCGGCGCAGAAGGGACACGCCGCCATTGTCGCCGCGCTGCTCGACAAGGGCGCGGAAGGCCGCGATGCCGCGTTGAGCATCGGCGCGGGCGAAGGCAATGCCGAGATGGTTAAAGCCGTGTTAGAGCGCAGCCAACTTGATGCTGCGACGCTCTCGAACGCGCTCGCCGCCGCGACGCGCGGCCAGCACGCGGAGATCGTGGAACTGTTGACGAAGGCCGGGGCCAAACCGCCCGCGCCCGCCAGGTTTCAGGTCGATGCCGAGACGCTCAAATCTTACGCTGGCGTTTACAAGAGCGCCGACGGATTTGAAATTAGCATCGCCTTTAAGGACGGTAAGCTGACAGCCCAGCCGACGGGCCAGCCCGCGCTCCCACTCGGCGCAACGGACAAAACAACTTTCAAGCCCGAAGGCATCGAAGGCGTGACGCTCATTTTCAACTCTGAGAACGGCCAAGTCTCCGGCATCACTTTGAAGCAAGGCGCGAACAATCTACTGCTCAAGAAGAGCAATCAGTAATCACTCACAACCGGCGAGGGCGCAACGATGAAAAGAATCTCCTCCG
>JALZKK010000039.1 GCA_030859285.1 Acidobacteriota bacterium
GTCAGGATCAGTTCGTCCTTTTCCATGACCACTTGCGCCTTGCTGCCTTTGAAATCGAAACGCTGCCGGACTTCCTTCATCGTCTGGTCGAGAGCGTTGTTGATTTCGGCGCGATCAACTTGCGAGACAATATCAAATGAATTTTGTTGAGCCATAAGAGCAGAACAGTCGGATGCCGGCGCGTCTCGTTCTTTAGATGACGCCGTTCTTTATAGCATTAACACGCGGATGGCGAAAGTTACTCGCACGCGAAATTGAGGCGAAAGAAAGTCGTAAAATTTTCCGTTGTGATCCGCCCCAACTCAGCGACATCCATGCCGTGCAATTCGGCGAGGCAGCGGGCCGTCTCGACGACGCGCGCCGGTTCGTTCCGGTGACCGCGAAAAGGGACGGGCGTTAGATACGGACAGTCAGTCTCGATCAACAAGCGTGTGAGCGGGATTTGTTTGGCGACTTCGCGCAACGGTTCGGCTTTCTTGAACGTCACGTTGCCGGCAAACGAGATCATAAAGCCGAGCGCCAACGCGCTCTCGGCCATCGGCCAGCCGCCGCCGAAACAGTGCATAATCCCGCTGCGCTCCGCCCCGCTCCATTCCTCGCGCAGAATTTCAATTGTCTCATCATCCGCCGCGCGCGAGTGAATGATCACCGGCAAGCCGGCTTCTCTCGCCAGCCGCAACTGCCGACGGAACACTTCGCGCTGCACTTCGCGCGGCGAGTGATCGTAGTGAAAATCTAAGCCGATCTCGCCCCAAGCAATCACGCGCGGACGCCGCACGAGCGCGAGCAAGAGTTCTTCGGCCCGCCCGTCAAACAGCCTCGCATCATGCGGATGCACGCCGACAGCAGCAAAGACGGTTTCATAACGTTCGGTCAACTCAACCGCGCGCTTAAGATCGCCCCCATGCGGATCGCCCGTCCCGATGTTCAAGATCGCCCGCACGCCCGCCTTGCGCGCCCGCGCGATCACTTCGTCACGATCCGCGTCGTACTCCGGCCCGTCAATGTGCGCGTGAGAATCAATAAACATAGCAGTCAGCAGGAGGCAGGGGCAGGAGGCAGACGGCAGGAATAAGATCAATGTGCTTTTCCTGCTTCCTGCCCCTGCCTCCTGCCCCTATTTCAGCCTCGCTCCGTTCGGCACGTCTTCCGTGAACGTCGCCAGCACAGGCCGGCCTTCGTCGCTGACGGAAGCGGCCAAGACCATGCCTTGCGACTCGAAGCCGCGTAGCTTGCGCGGCTTTAGATTAGCGACGACGACGATCTTGTGCCCGACGAGTTTTTCCGGCTCGTAATGTTCGGCGATGCCGGCGAGGATTTGTCGCGGTTCGGCCTCGCCGAGATCGACGGTGAAGCGTAGCAGCTTGTCGGACTTTGGCACGCGCTCGGCGGTCAAGACTTCGCCGACGCGCAACTCGACTTTCGTGAAATCTTCGATGCCGATCTGCGTGACCACGCCTTCAGGTTGCTGCCCTTGAGCAATTGCGGTCGTCGCACCTTGTTGCTGTTGTTGTGGCACGGCGTCGGCTTCGGTCGCGCCGCGCATCGGCGATTCTTCGGGTTGAATTTCGCCAGCGAATGTCGAACCGGGTACGGCATCGGCTTCTGTGGCGCGCGTGCCGGAGCTTTCAGTTTCCTGTTTAATCTCAGACATAATTTTTGCTTTATCGAGACGCGGGAAGAGCGGCTGCACTTCGCCGATCCGTGTCTCCGGTTGTAAGCCTCCCCATTGCAGTTGTGCCGGATCAAGGTGCGTTAAATCAGTCGTCTGTCCCAGTTGTCGCCAGAGCGATTGCGTCGCTTCGGGCATCACTGGATGCAACAAGACGGCGAGCCAACGCAGCGTCTCAGCCGCGCGGTAGAGAACCGCGCCGAGAATCTCGCGCTGGCTTTCATCTTTCGCCAACTCCCACGGCTTCGCGTCGGAGATCAGCTTATCGACACGGGCGATCACACTCCACGTAGTTTCGAGCGCGCGACTAAAAGCAAAATCCGCAAACTGTTGCACGAAACTATCGCGCGCGTGTTCGAGCGTGCTCGCGAGCGCCTGCGCTTCCGCGTCAATGCCCGCGCGTTTGGCGGCCAGCCGCCGCTCTTCGGCGATCTCGCCGGAGGGGACCAAGCCATCGCAGTAACGCCCGATCATGGTCAGCGTGCGGCTACTCAGATTGCCCAAGCCGCTCGCCAGATCGCTGTTCGCGCGTTCCACGACCGCTTCATAACCGAACTTGCCGTCTTGCCCGAAAACCATCTCGCGCAGGCAAAAATAACGCACGACATCGTTGTTGAAATAGCGGTGCAGCGTGTCTAAGTTAATGGTGTTGCCGAGCGTCTTCGACATCCTGCGTCCCGTCGGATCGAGCCACATGCCGTGCGCGAAGACGCCGAGCGGCAGTTCGACGCCGGCAGCGATCAAGAACGCGGGCCAATAGACGGTGTGAAAGCGCAGAATATCTTTGCCAACGAGGTGCAAGCCCGGCCAGAATTTTTCAAAGCCGACGCCGCGCTCCCGCTCTTCATTGCCGAAGCCGATGGCGGTGATATAGTTCGTCAAAGCGTCGAACCAGACGTAGATCGACTGCGACGGATCATCCGGCACAGGGATCGCCCAACTGACCGAACTTTTCTGCCGGCTGACGGATAAATCCTGCAAACCGCCGCGCACGAAACTGACGACTTCGTTGCGCCGCGCTTCGGGACGAATGAAATCAGGCCGCGTCTCATACAGCGCGAGCAGGGTCTCGGCATAATCCGAGAGACGAAAAAAATAACTCTCTTCCGAAACGCGGTCGAGCGGCTTCAAGTGTTCTTGACACAGCGGCGCGTCGCCCTCCCGCTCCGGCTTGAGATATTCGTCTTCAGTTTTATAAGCCGCACACGAAGCGCAAAACCAGCCTTCGTAATGCCCTTTGTAAATCGCCTCGCGACCAGCCGGCGTCTGTGCGCGCGCGACGCGCCGCCACAATTCGCTGACGCCCGCGTAATGAAAAGGCTCGGTCGTCCGCATGAAAATGTCATAGCCGCCATGCTCTGTGTCCAACCCGAACATCGCGAACATCCGCTTGTATTCCCGAACGATTGAATCTGTGAACTCCTGCGGCGTGACGCCCGCGCGCTCGGCGATGCGTTGGATGTTGATACCGTGTTCGTCCGTCCCCGTCAGCAAGTAAGTTTCAAACCCAAGCTGCCGCTTGAACCGGCGCAGGCTGTCCGCGACGATGGTCGTGTACAAACTGCCGAGATGCGGCGAACTGTTGGCGTAATAAATCGGCGTTGTGACGTAGAAAGTTTTCATAACTGGGAACGGAGTTTGAAGTTTGAGGTTTGATGTTTGAAGTTGTCGCTTGTTCCCGAACCTCAAACCTCAGACATCAAACTTATTCTCATGATCTACCCTGAATCAGAGCCATCGCTTCGGCGCGGGTGCGCGGGTCTTTGCGGAAGCCGCCGCGGATCGCGGAAGTGATCGTGATCGCGCCGGGCTTTTTGACGCCGCGCAGGGTCATGCAAGTATGCTCGGCCTCCATCACGACCATCACGCCGACCGGCTGTAAGCCTTCAAAGAGCGTGTCGGCGATCTCGGAAGTCAGCCGCTCTTGCACTTGCAAGCGGCGCGCGAACGTCTCGGCCAAACGCGCGAGTTTCGAGAGGCCGAGAATACGCCCGTCCTTCGGAATGTATGCGATGTGGCAACGACCGACGAACGGCGCGAGATGATGTTCGCAGATCGAAGCGATGTGGATGTCTTTGACGATCACCATCTCGTCATGGCTATCGCCGGGCAACGGGACGACATGTGCGCGCGGGTCTTCGCGCATCCCGGCAGTCAACTCGGCATACATCTCTGCAACACGCAACGGCGTGCGCCGCAAGCCCGGACGCTCCGGGTCTTCGCCCACGCCTTCGAGGATCAAACGCACGCCCGCTGCGATCTTATTGAGATCGATCCCTCTCGGCGGCGTCTCAAATTCTTCTTCCGGTTCGGTGGCGGAAAATTTTTGGCTCATGCAAACGCTCCCTCATCTTGATTCAAGCTGACCTATGCCAAGACGCATGAACACCTCGCGCGCTTCCACCTCTACCTCACGCAATGGGACGCCAGCCCGCAAGGCAGCCGCGCGGCATTCTTCAAACTCCGGCGTTGCATTGACGACGCGCCCGTTCAGGCGCGCGACTTTGATGCTGACTGCGCCGAAGCTCGTTTGGACGCTCACAAACACACGGTCGAGCGTCCGCCGCTCGACTTCGTAACAACGAACGCCGATGGTCGTCGTCTCTGAGAACAGCAATTCAAACATTGTCTCGCGATCCGGCGGGCGGCACAGAATGGTGACGAGGACGCCGGGCCGGTTTTTCTTCATCTGCACCGGCGTGAAGTAGCAATCTAACGCGCCCGCTGCCAACGCGCGCTCCATCACATGCCCGATCAATTGTGGCGAACAATCGTCGATGTTGGTCTCGACGACGAGCGCTTTCTCTGTTTCATTCGCAGCCGCGCTCTCACCAATGAAAACTCGCAGCACGTTCGGGAAATTTTCATACTCTCGTGCGCCCGCGCCATAGCCCGTCCGGGCAACGCGCAATGCGGGCAGGGGACCAAAGTCTTCGCAGACGCTACTGATGATCGCCGCGCCGGTCGGCGTCATCAATTCGCCTTTGATGTCGGTGGCGTAAATTGGCGCGTCGCGCAGCAACTCGACGACGGCGGGGGGCGGTACGGGAAAACGCCCGTGCGCCATCTCGACTGTGCCGCTGCCGACGTGCAGGGGCGAGGCCATAAACTTTTCGACGCCGAGCAACTCGAAGCCGATGCACGCGCCCACGACATCGACAATCGCATCCAACGCGCCGACCTCGTGAAAGTGAATTTGTTCAAGCGCTACGTTATGCACGCGAGCTTCGGCCTCTCCCAAACGGGTGAAGATTTTGGCCGCATGCTCTTTCACACTCTCAGTCAAACTCGACGCTTCGATGATCTTGAGAATGTCGCTCAAGTGGCGATGCTGTCGCTCGTCGCGCGCCTGCACGTGCGCCCGCGTCGCGCTGATGCCGGAACGATCCACTGTCTCGAATGAAACATCAAAGCCTTCGACGTTGAGCCGCGAGAGTTGCTCAATCAATAGGCGCGCGTCCACTCCTGCGCTAACGAGCGCGCCGAGAATCATGTCGCCGCTGGCTCCGGCGAAGCAATCGAAGTAAAGCGTCTTCATCAAAATATAATAAGCGGCTGATGGTAGCAGAGCGCGACACCGAAGTGTCAAGCAGTGTGTCCGGCAAGCGAAAGACATTTCACGCAAAGGCGCAAAGAACACAAAAAAGACTCAACTCTTTGCGCCCTTTGCGCCTTTGCGTGAGATTCTTCGGGCGACGCCCAACACAGATTTGGCGGAAGTCGAAGCGGCTAGGCTATACTGGCGACTTTTCAAGGGCGCGAATTTTATTGCTGAGACAAACAGCCGTCACTGACCGCTTAAAGGATCGATAAAGACTTTGGAACTCATCAATCTGCAACACAACTTGCGCGAGCAAGTGCGCGCGATAGCCGCCGAGAAATTCGGCGTCACGCTCGATCATGTCAACGCGGAGATACCGCCGCGCACGGAGTTGGGCGATCTGGCTTTCCCTGTCGCCTTCGAGTTGGCGAAGCGTGTCAAGCAAGCGACCGGGCAGAAGACGAACCCGCGCGCCATCGCCGAAGAATTGCGCCGCGCGTTGGAAGCACAGGCGGGTGTTGCGCGCGTCGAAGTGGCGGGCGCGGGCTACCTCAATGTTTTCTTCGACCGCGCGCGGCTGCTCGCCAAACTCACGGAAGAAGCCGAAGCTCTAATTGAAAACGGGGAAGTCTCGACTTCAGCCGCCAATGAAAAACTGATCGTCGAACACACCAACATCAATCCGAACAAGGCCGCGCACATCGGGCATCTCCGCAACGCCGTCTTGGGTGATACGTTCGTGCGCGTGTTGCGCGCGGCGGGCGAGCGCGTCGAAGTGCAGAATTACATCGACAACACGGGCGTCCAAGTCGCCGATGTCGTCGTCGGCTTCAAGTACATCGAAAAGATGTCGCTCGAAGATGTGCGGCAACTCGACATATCGCTGCCGCCTGAACGTCCTTTCGATTATTACTGTTGGGATTTGTACGCGCAGGTCGGCCTCTTTTATCGTCATGGCGATGCGGAAGCGAAGGAAGACCCGGAGTTATTGAAGCTACGCGGCGAGACGCTCCACGCCATCGAAGCGGGCGACAATGCGACGGCGGAATTGGCCGACTACATTGCGACGCGCGTCGTGCAATGCCATCTCAAGACGATGGATCGCTTGAGCATTCGTTACGACGTGCTGCCGCGCGAGTCGGAGATTCTGCATCTGCGTTTTTGGGATCGCGCGTTTGAGTTACTGAAATCAACCGGCGCGATCCGCTTTGAGACCGCAGGCCGCAATGCCAATTGTTGGGTGATGCCGACCGATTTGCACGCCGGCACGGACGAACATGAAGCCGACAAGATCATCGTCCGCTCCAACGGCACAGTGACCTACGCCGGCAAGGACATCGCCTATCAACTGTGGAAACTCGGCCAACTCGGCCTCGATTTTCATTATCGCCCTTTCAAGTCCCACGCGGACGGCCACACGGTCTGGATCACGACCGATGAAGAGAATGCTATTGAGCAATCGTCTCAACTGCCGCCGCCCGAATTCGGCGGCGGTCGCGTCGTCTATAACGTGATCGACTCGCGGCAATCGTACACGCAAGACGTAGTGCGGAAGGGCGTGGCGGCGGTCGCGCCGGAAGTCGGCGATGCGGCAAGCGTGCATTTGGATTACGAGATGGTCGCACTCTCGCCGGCAGCTTGCGCGGAACTCGGTATCGAATTGAGTGCTGAAGATCGCGCCCGTCCATTTATTGAGATGAGCGGGCGGCGCGGACTCGGTGTTAAAGGCGACGACTTGATTGATCGTCTGATCGCGGGCGCGCTCGCAGAAGTCGCCGCGCGTCACGCCGAGTTGTCGGAGGATGAAAAACTTTTGACCGCGCAAGTAATCGCCGTCGGCGCGCTCCGCTATTTTTTGTTGAAGTTCACGCGCAACTCGATCATCGCTTTCGATTTCGCCGACGCCCTCTCGTTCGAGGGCGAGACTGGTCCCTATTGCCAGTACGCCGCCGTCCGCGCCAACTCGATCTTCCGTAAGCTGGACAGGTCTGCACTTGCAGAAGCGCGAGACTTTTTTCGACACTCTTTTGAGCATGAAGAGGCCGCGCAAACCATTCGGCAAGTCTTCGACGGCGAGGGCGGCGATGAATTGTGGTCGTTGGTCACATTGGCCGGGCGGCTCGAAGAGATCATCGCGCAGTCGGCAGCGCAGGCTGAACCAGCCTACCTTGCCAAGTACACGTTTCAACTAGCGCGCGCCTTCAATCTTTTTTACCACCGCCACAAGATCATCAGCGAAGAGAACGCTGCCCGCCGCGCCGCGCTCATCACCATCGCCGACCTTGTCAGGCGGCAACTGACCGCCGCGCTCGCCACGCTCGGCATCGGAGTGCCGGAAAGGATGTAAGAGGCCGCACGTGCTGGGAGCGCGGACGTCTCGTCCGCCAAGCTCGCGCCAGCGAGCTAACTGAGTTCGTTTTCATTCAATGTGGAATGATCGTGCAACCTTTATTCGCGCTGACGCGCTCACGGCGGACGGGACGTCCGCACTCCCAGCTCATGCGGCCCTTGACGCGCCCGCGTCTTTGCCACTTATGGAACGTGTATTACAGTAGCTGTCAGTGTTCGGAGAGAATAAGCAGGCAACTGGAAACTGTCATCGAGGTAATTGAAGAATGCTGATCGTGATGAAAGCGGATGCGACCGAGAAAGACGTTGAAGGCGTCGTCCGCGTGATTACAGATTTGGGGTTGCGGGCGCATCCGCTTCCCGGCGCGCAGCGCACGGCCATTGGGATCACTGGGAATCAAGGCGCGGTCGATGCCACTCGCTTCGAGACTTTGCCCGGCGTCGCCGAGGCGATCCGCGTCTCGAAGCCGTATAAGCTGATCACGCTCGATCTCAGGCCGGAGAAAACTATCGTGCGCGTCGGCGACGCTGGTGTCGGCGGCGAAGAATTGGCGCTCATCGCCGGGCCGTGCGCGATTGAAAGCCGGGCGCAGGCGTTCGCCATTGCCGAGACTGTCCGGCGCAGCGGCGCACGCTTTTTTCGCGGCGGCGCATTCAAGCCGCGCACTTCGCCTTATGCTTTTCAGGGTTTAGGCGAAGAGGGTTTGAAAATTCTCGCCGATGTGCGCGAGGCTTACGGGCTGAAGATCGTCACTGAAGCGATGGACGAACACGGTCTCGACATGGTGGAAAAATATGGCGACGTGATTCAGATCGGCGCGCGCAACATGCAAAACTTTTCCTTGCTCCGCCGCGCGGGACGCTCGCACTTGCCTATCCTCTTGAAGCGCGGTCTGGCAGCGACGCTCGACGAATGGCTGCTCGCCGCCGAGTACGTGATGGCCGAAGGCAACTACAACGTGATTTTGTGCGAGCGTGGCATCCGCACTTTCGCGCAGCACACGCGCAACACGCTCGACTTGGCCGCGATCCCAGCGGTGCGCCGTATCTCACACTTGCCGGTCGTCATCGACCCTTCGCACGGCACGGGCAAGAATTACATGGTGACGCCGCTGGCACGCGCCGGCGTGGCGTGCGGGGCCGACGGACTGATCATCGAAGTCCACGATCAACCCGAACGCGCTTTGTCAGACGGCGCACAGGCACTCACGCTCGAACAATATGAACAACTCGTCACCGAAGTCCGCGCGATCCATGAAGTGATCGCGCCTGCACCGGTCGGGTGAGAGAGCAAGGATGAGGACAGAAGGCGGAAGGATGAATAGTTACATTTTCATCCTTCCGCCTTCTGTTTTTGCATGTTGCAGTTTTTTCAGAATTGTCCTTGGAGGATTTCGGGCAAGCGTTTCGTGAAGGCGGAACGCGGCATGACATGATTGATGCCTGCTGCTTGTGCGCGCTTTTGCAATTCGGTTTGCACATGTGAGTAGAAGCCGACGAGCGGCACGCCGCTGATGCGTTCGTCACGCTTGATCCGCTCCGCGATGGCGAACGGATCACAACGTCGCGAGTGCAGATCGAGGATGATGAGTTGCGGTATGGTTTCGCACAGCAGCTTCTCAAGCGCGTCCGAGTTACGCGCGAATGAGACGGCCACGCCGAGGGCTTCCGCCGTCGCGCGAATCTTCGTGGCGAAGAACATATCATCGACGGCGGCAATGACGGGTGCGTTCATTTATAATTGGCGGCAGACGGGACAGATCAAGTTACGGCTGATTGTGCAACGTGCGACAGCCGCGCGTAAAGAGGCAGCGAACAAGTGGCGTTAGCGGAAGAAAAATTGACGGACAGCCCGCGTGAAACTGCGGCGGGCGTGGAACTGGCAGCACATGCACAGGCGAAAGCCTCCGCGTGCGAGCAGCACAGGCTCGTGATCTCGACTTTTAATATCCGCTACGCGGTCGGCTCGTTTCTGATCACCGGCAGTTTATTCAGGCGCGTTGGGCTGTCGCGCCCGCAACGCCGCGCGGCGCTGCTCGAACGCCATCTCAAACAAGCGGCGCGCGCTTTCTCAGACGGCAGGTTGATGCCACACGCTGACATTATCGCGCTTCAAGAAGCTGATCGTTTTACCAAACGTGCCGGCGGGCGGCACATCGCGGCGGAACTGGCAATCAAGCTCGAGATGTTTTGGGCGCACGCTCGCATGAACATTCAGCGCGAGGCAGAGCCGAAGAAGAAGCAGTGGTATCTAGACTTTGAAGAACACATCGCGCCGGATGATCCGGGCGAGACAGGTGTCGCGCTCTTGAGCCGTTGGCCGGTTGCTGCCGCCGCGCGCGTCGATCTGCCGTGGACGAAGTGCGCTTGGCGGCCACGCTTGGCGATGCACGCCGCCGTGCGTTGCGGAGGACAATTGCTGCACGTCTTCAACTCGCACATCGATCCGCACGCGACGATTGATGAGCAACTCGCGCAGCACACGGCGATCCTCGACGCGGCTGACAACGCCGATGAAAATGCTCCGGTGATCCTGCTCGGCGATTTCAACACGCTCACGCCCGTCTCACGGCGCAGGATGCGGGGATTGCTTGAAGCGCGTGGTTACACGACGCCGATGCCATCGGGCGTTGCCACTTGGCGAGCCGGGTTGGTGCGCCTGCACAATGACTGGATTTTTACGCGCCGCGCACAGGTCACGCGCTGGGGCGTCGCCCGACCGCTCGGCGTTTCCGATCACTGGCCGGTGTGGGCCGAGATCGATTTGGGCGAACTGCACGGAGTATCAAACGCTTGAGCGACACGATCATCACTAGCCGCCAGAATTCGTTGATTCAGCACGCCCGCGCCGTGCGCGAAGGGAAAGAGAAAAATTTGATCTTCGTTGAGGGCTTGCGGCTCGGCGAAGAGGCGGCGCGCGCCGGTCTCGATGTCGAAGTAGCTCTCTACACCGCAGCCTTCGCCGCACAAGAGAGAGGCGCGAACTTACTCCGGCTTTTGCGACCGGCGGCGAAGCGGCTGCAATTGATCAATGAAGATGTCCTCGCCGCGATCTCCGATACCAAAACACCGCAGGGCGTGATCATCATCGCGCAGCGGCCAGACACATCGGCAGCCGTCTTGTCCCGCTCACAAAACGATGTGCCGCTCGTCGTCATCATGCACGGCGTCAACAATCCAGCGAATGCGGGCGCGATGCTGCGCGTCGCCGAAGCTGCCGGCGCAAGCGGCATTATCTCGACTGCCGGTTCGACCGATCTCTTCTCGCCCAAATCCTTGCGCGGCGCGATGGGATCGAGCTTTCGTCTGCCCGTGTGGGACGGGGCAGACCTTCCCGCCGCGCTCCATTGGTGCGCCGCGCGCGGCATTCGCACGATTAGCACAAGTTTGCAAGCATCACAGTCTCACACCGAAGTTGACTGGACGGAGCCATGCGCCGTTCTCGTCGGCGCGGAGGCCGCCGGATTATCCGCCGACGAAATCGCAACCACCGATCTCAGCATCTGCATCCCGATGCGCCCACCCGTCGAGAGCCTCAACGTCGCCGCCGCCCTCGCCGTGATCCTCTACGAAGCAGAGCGGCAAAGGAGGGGAAGCAGGGGCAGACGGCAGGAGGCAGAAAGCGGGAAGCAGGAGGCAGGAGCAGGAGGCAGTAAAAACTTTCCTGACTGACAACGCTTCCACTACTGCTTTCTGCCTCCTGCCCCTGCCGTCTGCCTACTGATTTCTCCCTGCGTTTAAGTTAGAATGGCGATGAATTAGAGTTTCGGATTAGTTCCCTCTACCTCCGGCTTGCCGCCAGCCGGCATCCGTTGAATTCTGAACCCCGGCAAGCGTTCGGCGTATAGTTTTACATGAGCAAGACAGGAAAAAATGAGGCCCGTGCGCCGCGCGATGAGGCGTTGGCCGAACGCTTGTTTCGTCGCGTGCTGGACAGAGTCGGTGCGGTCGTGGATCGAAAATTGGGGCGCGAGTTTGTAACGCAGAGCGGCTTTACCACATCTAAGCTGATCGAGCGGATGCGCCACTCAATTGACGAGCGTGTGCGCCGGGACCCGCAGCGCGGACGGATCGCGCCGCACTTGATGAAGCTGAAGATCGAATGGGGGACGCATTCGGAAGCCGACCCGGAGGCGTTGAAGGATATGGAACACGAGATATTGGCGGCGGCCATTGATCACATCAACGATGCGCGCCTTCGCACACTCGCGCCGGTGAAAGTGGAGACCGCCGCCGATATTTTTACGACCGGCATCACCGTCGAGCCGACCTTCGGAGAATTTGCAGAAGAGCTACAGCAGGATGACGAGGCGCGGCAACGCGCGGCGGAAGGATTGAACGCCAAGCCGAGCCAGACCGAACCGCAAACGCTCCAAGTCGCCGCGCGCATGTCGCTGCCCGACGGCGTTCGTGAAACGCGCCTCTCTTTCAAATTGGGCGGCAAGCGTCTCAACGTCGGGCGCGCGACCGACAGCGATCTCTCCCTGCCGCATCCGAGCGTCTCGAAAGTTCACGCGACACTCTTAGTCAACCGCGAAGGAACACTGATTGTCTCCGACACCGGCTCGACCAACGGCACTTTCATCAACGGACGCCGCATCGGCTACGGCGAGGCCAGACAGATCGAAGACGGCGACGTGGTCGGCTTCGGCGATGTGGAGGTAAGATTTAAGAAGGCAGTAAATCGTGAATCGTAAATCGTGA
>JALZKK010000064.1 GCA_030859285.1 Acidobacteriota bacterium
ATGGACTTACTCCGCGACGCAGTAGCGCGCGCGCGGCTCGGCGCAGCAGGACGCAAACGTGTGCACGAGTCATTCAGTCTCGAAAGAATGGCGGACGCGACCGAAGAAGTCTATCGCGAGGCGCTGATAAGCAAATGATAAATGATGAATGCGGAATGATGAGTGATAAATGAAATGCGGCTTCATCGTAATATTCATCATTCATCATTCCGCATTCATCATTTATTGTGCTGCCGTTGCGGATCATATTCGTGCCGGAGATACTGCCGCGCGATGTATTTCAACGTAGCGGAGATGTGCTTGCATTCGTAGGGCGGTTCGGCGTCACCGCGATAGATGAAGTCCGCGCAAGTGCAGACGAGACGTTTCGTCTCCGGCTCGCGGAACAAATGATAATGCTGCCGGTCGTCCGATTCGGAGAAAGCGATCCAACCGTAAGGCTCTGCGTCGCTGACCTCGATCCGCTCTGAGCGCGCCGCTCGCTGCTCCGCCGGAGTGAACGCTATTCCTTTGTGCGCTGGTTTCTTGCTCATTTACTTTCTGCTCTTCACTCGCTAAATTTTGCTTTCGCGTGATCGTTTAGATGCCCGCCGGCCATCGCGCGTTTGACCGCCGCGCCGGGCGCGTGTTAATTAGCCGCTGAGATTAGAGACTCGATTTTTCAATGATTGTGCCGGAGGTGGCGAGATGGCGACAGCGACTGTGCGCGGGTTGAGCATGAACTACACGGAGGCCGGCGCGGGCGCGCCCGTCGTGCTGCTGCATGGTTTTCCTTTCAATCATTCGATGTGGCGCGGGCAGGTCGAAGCGTTGCGCCACACGCATCGTGTCATTACGCCCGACCTGCGCGGGCATGGCGCAACGTCTGTGACCAGCGAGGCGGCGACAATGGAGGAGATGGCGCAAGACGTAGCCGCGTTACTTGATCAACTCGAGGTTGAACGTGCGACGTTCGGCGCGCTTTCGATGGGCGGCTACGTCACGCTCGCTTTTTGCCGGCTCTTTCCGCAACGTGTCCGCGCGCTCATCTTAGCCGACACGCGCCCGCACGCGGACACGAACGAGGCGCGCGCCAACCGCGAGGCGATGGCGCAACGCGCGCTCGCGGAAGGAATGGCGGCCATCGCCGAAACGATGCTGCCAAAACTCCTTGCTCCGGCGACGCTTAACGACCGGCCGGAGATCGCCGCGCGCGTGCGCGAGATGATCCTCAACACCCAACCGGAAGGCGCGGCGGCGGCTCTGCGCGGCATGGCTCGCAGAAGGGATCAGACGAGTCTATTGCCGGAGATACTTGCGCCGACGCTCATCATCGTCGGCAGCGAAGACGCGCTGACGCCGCCGGCAGACTCCGAGCTAATGCACCGCGAAATTCGCGGCTCGCAGCTTGTCGTCATCGAAGGCGCAGGCCACGTCTCCAACATCGAACGCCCGACAGAATTTAACGACGCGCTCACGAAGTTTCTGCGCGCCCTCGAAGTCAGATAGGAGGCAGGAGCAGGCGGCAGGGGCAGGAAGCAGGATGAAAACGCGCTTTTCCTGCCTCCTGCTCCTGCTTCCTGCCTAGCGCCACTACCAATTCAATGAATCAAGGGACCAACCAATTGATGAACCAATCGACGGATGCGCCGTGGAAGTTTCGGATCGAAGAGCGCGTGCGTTGGGGCGATGTGGATGCGGCGCGCATCATTTTTTATGGCGCGTACATTCGCTTTTTCGAGTTTGCCGAGACCGAACTCTTCCGCGCTGTCGGGTTGCCTTACGGACGCATGTTCGATCAACTCGACGTGTGGCTGCCCCGCGCTCATCTCGAATGCGACTTTCGCCAAGCGGCGCAGTTGGATGATCTACTCGAAGTCTCGGTTTACGTCGGTCGCGTCGGCACGAAATCGCTGCGCCTGAATTTTGAAGTGCGGCGCAAAGGCGAAGCGCCGTTAGTCGCCGAAGCGCATTTCGTCCTCGTCGCCGTGCGGCGCGGCACGTTTGCATCTGTGCCTGTCCCCGAAGAACTGAAACAACGCCTCAAGCCTTACACGCAGCCCGCCGCACCGTCCGACTCGGCTTGAACTGCAGAGTCAGGCAGCAGCTCGATGTCTATCATCTTTTTGCTTGCCGACAGCTCTTTGATAATCAAATGTCTATCTTGGGTTGAGAATTTATCGCTCATCTTTTCGTCTGCCTGAGTGTGGGATCGAAGAGCGGCAGGCGGAATACTTTTTTATCTTAAGCTTCTAGTGAGACTCTGCGAACGATACGGCGTCCAACAATAGTATAAGCCCCGCTAACCACGAGCGCGACGGCTTCCATGTAGGCTTGATGCTCTTCGGCGAGGATGCGCGCGGCGAGAGTTTCTGCCGTGTCGTCATCGTGGACGGGGACGATGCGTTGGGTGATGATGGGGCCGCCGTCGAGAGTGTCATCGACGAAGTGGACGGTGCAGCCGCTCCATTTGACGCCGTATGTGAGGGTCTGCTGTTGCGCGTCAAGGCCGGGAAAGGCGGGCAGCAGGCTCGGATGAATGTTGAGGATGCGCCCGCGATATTGGGCGACGAAGGCGGGCGAGAGCAGGCGCATGAAACCGGCAAGGCAGACGAGTTCGACGCCGCGCGCTTGCAGAGCGTCGAGAATTTCCCGCTCGTGTGCTTCGCGCGTGCGCCCGCGCCGTTCGACGGCAAGCGTTTCGATGTTGCGCGTAGCGGCGTGTCTGAGTCCCTCCGCGCTTGCGCGATCTGAAATCACGATGGCGATCTCTGCGCCGGGAATCCGCCCGTCGCGCGCGGCGTCGGCGAGCGCCACCATGTTCGAGCCGCGCCCGGAAATTAAGACGGCAAGTTTCGTCAGTCCGAATCCCAAAGTTTCAAACACAGGTTAGGAGCTAAGGTTGAATCCTCAAGGCAGCCTACTCGCCGTAGCGCGCCTTGATCGTCCGCGTCTCGCCTTGCGACGGGCGGACAATGATGAACAGATCGTCGTAATCTTCCGCGCCGATGGCCGGCAGAGGCTGACCGCCGAGGCGCTCGACGACGAGCGGCATTACGTTACTGTGGCTGACGATGAGGACAGTTTGCCCGCGATGCTGTGCCATGATGTCGGAGACAACTGCCTCCGCGAACGAATATGGATTGTTGAGATCGACGGGCAAAACGCTCGGCGTGACGCCCGTGCGCGCCGCGAGCGGGGCGGCGGTTTCGCGCGTCCGCCCGAACTGTGTGTAGTAGATCGGCTGCACACCCGCGTCGCCCGCCACGTCGGCGAGGGCCTCTGCGCGCCGGCGGCCTGCCTCGTTAAGCGATGGATCGTCGCCCGCCACCGCCGCCCTCTCGGCATCACGCACAAGCAGCACCGTGGTGATGGGCGCAGCTTCATCCGCGCGACGACACCCTGACAGTGTGAAGGTCAGCAGCGAGGCCAGCGCGAGCCTGCTTAACCGTTGTTTCCCGATCATCGCTGGTCCCTCTGGTCAGACGCTTTTTGGCGCGCTGACCGGCTTGCGGGAATTACGGCGAATTCGCTTCAATTGAGCGTGACTTCGTGATTACCAACGACGATGCGCCCGATCTCGTAAACAATTTGGCCGTGTGCGGAGACGTGCGATCTGATCGTGTCTGCGTCCGTTTGGGCGCAGATGACGACCATGCCGACGCCCATGTTGAAGGCGCGGTGCATCTCCAGTTCAGCGACGTTGCCGATGTGTTGCATCACGTCGAAGATGGGCAGCACGGGCCACGAGCCGCGCTTGATCTCGACCGCCGTGCCTTCGGGCAAGATGCGCGGGATGTTGTCTAAAAGCCCGCCGCCGGTGATGTGCGCGAGACCTTTGATTACTTGCCTGTCCAGTAAGCCCGCAAGCGCACCCAGATAGCTGACGTGCGGCTGCAAGAGCGCTTCGCCGACTGTCATGCCCAGCGCATCGGAGGGCGTGTCAACTGTGTAGCTGGCGATTTCAAAGAAGAGCTTGCGCGCGAGCGAGTAGCCGTTAGTGTGCAGCCCCGCAGACGGCAGCGCGAGCAGCACATCACCCGGCGTGATCGTTTTGCCATCGATCACTTTCTCGCGCTCCACAACGCCGACGATAAAGCCGGCCACATCGTATTCGCCCGCCGCGTAGAAACCGGGCATCTCGGCGGTCTCGCCGCCCAATAGCACGCACTCGTTTTCGCGGCAGCCGCGCGCCATCCCTTCGACCACCGCCGCGATCACCTCTGGCGCGAGCGCGCCCGTCGCCACATAGTCCAAAAAGAAGAGCGGACGCGCGCCCTGCACCAGAATGTCGTTGACGCAGTGATTGACGAGATCACGCCCGATGGTATTGTGAATCCCGGTGTCGAATGCGACTTTGAGTTTGGTTCCCACGCCGTCTGCCGAGGCGACCAAGACTGGCGCGGCAAGGCCCGGAAACGCGCCGTCGAACATCCCGCCGAAGCTGCCGATCTCGGAGAGCGTGCGCGCGTTGAAGGTCGCGCGCGCCATCAATTTGATCCGCTCGACCGCACGGTTCGCCGCGTCAATCGACACGCCCGCGTCGCTGTAAGAGATGGACTTAGTCATCAGTTTTCAGTTTTCAGTTTTCAGCATTCGGCGTTCAATTGTTCCGCAGCGTCAGAACTGAAAACTGAAAACTGAAAACTGTTTCAGAGTTTGAAATCTTTCTGCCCTACCGTGCCGCTCAATTTTTCGAGACGTTGTTGCAGGGATGTGACGCGCTCTTCGGCGGCGGCGCGCGACTGCGGCGCGGCTTCGATCTTTTTCAGCGTGCGCGTCTGTCTGTCCGCCCCGATCTCGAAGGTGAGCCACAGATGATCACCGTCAGCGCGCGCCTCTGCGGGCAAGTGCGAGACGTGCAGATCAAGCTGCGACTGTGCTTCATCTTCCAAGATGACGACCGCGATCTCGCCGTCCTCAATGCGGTCAATAACGGCTTTCTCTTTCACCGTCCGCGCCGAACGCGGCTGCTTTTCTTTCTTAGCCATGCCGTTCACTTACGCGCTGTCACCAACGCGAAATTATCTTCCGCCCGTCGCGTTTTTGCGATTGGCATTCTTGTTGCCGGCGTCCCGTTTCTTCGGCGCGGGGCCGAAGTCGCCGTATTGAATGAAGCCGGAGCGAGATGAGTCGTCTCTCTGTGCCTTGCGCCCGGCCCAGAGGTCTTCGGTCGGCTCGCGCTCGGTCGTGATTTGATAACTGTTTTCTTCTGTGCCGCGCGTCGTGATCGTGATCTCGCCTTGCAGGTCTGTGCGGTAGAGTTTGACGCCGGCAGCTTTGAGACGAGCCAAGACTTCTGGACTCGGATGACCGTAGCGGTTGTCTGCGCCGGCGGAGATAATTGCCGCGTCGAATTGGCCGCGCTGGAGAAACTCTTCCGAAGTGGCGTACTTCGAGCCGTGATGACCGACCTTCAGGACATCTGCTTCGAGGCGCGCGCCGTTTGCGATCAGACGCTGTTCGGTCTGCGCTTCGGCGTCGCCGGTCAGGAGCAGCGAGAACTCGCCGTAGTCGAGCCGTGTGACGACCGAATTGGCGTTCGGCTCGTTGCCGCCGGAGCGCAGTTGATCTTTGGTGAAGAACGGCGGGATCGGGGCCAACACGGAAATGATCGCGCCGCCGCCGAGATCGAAAGTCTGCCCCGGCGTGGCAGCAATGTAGTTGACGCCGCGCTCCTCAATTGCTGTAAGAAAATCCTCGTAGTTCTTCGTCGGGTTCGGCACTTTACTGTCGAGGACGGAGCGGACGTTGGTCCCTTCAATCACTTCATCTGCGCCGCCGATGTGATCGGCGTGGGCGTGCGTCGCGATTAAGAGATCGATCTGCCCGACGCCGTGCCGCTTCAACGTTTCGAGAATCTTCTTGCCGCCGCCGGGATGGCCCGCGTCCACCAACACGGACTTGCCGCCCGGCGCGACGATCAAGATCGCATCGGCCTGCCCGGCATCAAGAACATGCACGCTCAACTCGTCGCCCGACGGTGGCGGCAACTTCGGCCCCTGCTCGCGGTAGAACTTCCACCACACGAAGATGCCCAACGCCGCCACGATCAGCAGCAACGCCAACAAGCACCCACAGCCGCGTTGATTCCTCGCCACTCGGTTTAACTCCGAAAACTTATTTTTTGAGCGAGCTTATTTCGATTAACTGCTCACCGGATTCTAGTAGCTCTATTGCTTGTGGCAAGGCAGCGGTCAGCACTTCTTTCAGCCGCGCGTTCGACGTGTTACCACAAGTGATCCAAATGACCTGCAGCGGCGGCCCTAGCTGCTCCAGCAACAGTACAAAATCGCTGTCTTTAGTCATGACAACTGCGGCTTCTCGCCGGGCCGCGAAGAAGATGTCCCGATCAATGGCATCGCGTAATCCCAAATCACGCAACGCAACCGCCGCCACCGCAAAGTTATCGCTGATCCAAGCCGCTATCGCCGGCGACATCTGTGCGTCAATCCAGATCATCACGCTGCCAACACCGGATGATCGAATCGCCGTGCGGCGTATTGCAGGGCGGCTTGTAGGTCTTCTCTTTCCAGATCAGGCATTTCTTCCAAAATTTGTTCGGCGGTCAGGCCGGCGGCGAACAGGTCGAGGATGTCAACAACTCTGATCCGCATTCCGCGAATGCATGGTCGCCCACCGCACTGTTCTGGGTTGATCGTGATTCTGCCTAATAAATTTTCCATAAACAGCTCCAACGAAGAAACGCGCTGCAATACTAATCTGACGGCACAGGCTCATGCTCGCGTGCGAACATGGTCTCGGCTTCGCGTGTGATGCGGGTCGGGTAGCGTCCCGTCCAGCAAGCGACGCAGGCCGAGTCGGGATGAAAGCCGGTGGCTTCGAGCATCCCCGCGAGCGAGAGATAGCCGAGCGAGTCGGCTTCGATAAACTGGCGAATCTCTTCGACGGACATCTGCGCCCCGATCAAATCTGACTTGTTCGGCGTGTCCACGCCGTAGAAGCATGGGCTGATCGTCGGCGGGCAACTCACACGCATGTGAACTTCGGTCGCGCCGGCTTCTCTGACCATGCGGACGATCTTTTTGGAAGTCGTGCCGCGCACGATGGAATCATCGATCAAGACGACGCGGCGACCTGCGATCAGGTGACGCACGGGATTAAGTTTGATGCGGACGCCGAAGGAGCGGATCGATTGCTGCGGCTCGATGAAAGTGCGCCCGACATAATGATTGCGGACGAGGCCGAAGCGGAAGTTGAGCTTGGCTTGCGCGGCGTAACCGATGGCGGCGGCGACGCCGGAATCCGGCACGGGAACAACGAGGTCTGCATCCGCCGGTTGTTCGATGGCGAGCCGCTTGCCCATCTTGTGGCGCGACTCGTTGACTGAGCGCCCGTAGATGATCGAATCAGGCCGCGAGAAATAAACATGCTCGAAAATACACATCGAATGTTCGCGCGACGGGAGCGGATGTGTAGAGTGCAGCCCCGCATCGTCGATCACGATCATCTCGCCGGGTTCAACATCGCGCACATACGCGGCCTCGATCAGATCAAAGGCGCAAGTCTCGGAAGCAACGACCCACGCCGCGCCCAAGCGCCCCAACGCCAGCGGGCGAAAGCCGCGCGGATCGCGGACAGCGATCAAAGCGTCGCGCGTCAGAAAGAGCATCGAGAACGCGCCTTCCGTTTCGCACAACACTTCGGGAATCGCTTCGCGCAACCCGGCGGCGCGCGAGCGCGCGATGCCGTGCAGGATCACTTCCGTGTCAGAGGTCGAAGTGAAAATAGCGCCCGCCTCTTCCAGCCGATGGCGTTCCTCTGTAGCGAACGGAAGATTGCCGTTGTGGCAGACGGCGACCTGTCCATATCGCCCTTTGACGAGAAACGGCTGCGCCTCGCGGATCGAAACTTCGCCAGCGGTCGAATAACGCACATGCCCGATGGCGCTCGCGCCCGGCAGACGATTCAAACGCCCGGCATCGAACACGTCTGAGACCAACCCCATCGCGCGCTCCGAACGCAACTCCGCGCCGTCCGAAGCGACGATGCCACACGATTCCTGCCCCCGATGTTGCAGCGCATACAGGCCGAGATAAGCGAGCCGCGCCGCCTCCGCGTGGCCGTAAATGCCGAACACGCCGCACTCGTCCCGAAACTTGTCTGCCGCAGGAATGCTCACAGAAATTTTCTGAATCAGTAAAAATCTGAACGCCTATCTCAAGGAATGAAACGGCATTGTAACAGAGCCATAACGGATGAGGAAAAGCGACGCCCAACTGTGACGCACACCGACTGTCATGCCTGCTTGAGCCGCGCGACGACACCAACAAAACTTGTAGGGGCAGGGCAAGTCCGCGGCCCGTCGCGCGTTAGCGCGAACCGCCGTGTGTCATCAAACGTTGGATAACGAATCTCAAC
>JALZKK010000068.1 GCA_030859285.1 Acidobacteriota bacterium
AAGTAAGGGACCAACAACTGGTGCGTCTGCCCCGGATGGACAGGCGCGAGGCTGACACCTAACTCCGCCGTCGCTTCGAGCAGTCGAGCTATTTCCGACTTACTTGGCGAAGAAGCGCTCCGTTGGCTCGATTGTTTGTGCAGCTCAAGGGCTGCGTCCTCCCGCAACTGGATCATCACACGCATCGCAAATGTTCCCCTCCTTTTTACCCTGCCGGTGTCGCTCTGCCTGTCTCTGAAACCAATTGCCGCTCGTCACACATCACAAATCTCGTGCCGCACACCGCACGTAGTAAGAAGACCAGATTTACTCAGTTTTTTCGGCAACCGCATTTTTCAATTCAAGCAGGCGTCCACCTTTGGCATCAGTCGGCGGCGTCAAGGATGAACAAAAGTGGACAGCGAGGGTCAGAAAAGAAGAAAAGGCAGATGAGATACGCTCTCATCTGCCTTGTTGTTTTAGCAAGTTTTTGGTTAAGCGGCTTTCCGCTGTGGCTGTTCTGTCTGTTTAGCCCCGCGCAGAATTTCGAGCGCCTTCTTGAGTTGCACATCTTCCTGCTGCGGCTTCGGCGCGGCTGGCTGTTCAGGTGCAACTTCGCGTTGCTGGTTGGCGGACGGCTGCGCGATGGCGTCGTCGTCGTTGCCTGTCAGTTCGTCGGGATCGACGGCTTCGGCTAACTCTGGACGCTTCACTTCGACGGTCGGCGTCACGCCGGAGCCGATGAAGGCTTTGCCGCCCGCCGAGGCCCACTTGACTGTCGTCAGCAGCAGGCCGTCGCCGTTGCGGAGCGTGAAGAGTTGTTGCTCCGCACCCGCGCCGAAGCTCTTGTCGCCGACGACATCGCCGCGTTTGCGTTCGCTGAAAGCAGAGGCGATGACTTCCGCCGCGCCCGCTGTGCCGCGATCAATCAACACCGCTGCCGGGCCGTCGAACAAGGCGTTCGCGGGATCGGCGTTGAATGGCTTCAGCAGCTTGTTGCCTTTGCCGATGGTCTGTGCCAGCGCGCCTTCGCGGACGAAGAGATTGGCGACGCGCACCGCCTCGTTCAACGATCCGCCTGCGACGCCGCGCAAATCCAGCACGATCTTTTGCGCGCCGCTCTTCAACAATTCTTGCAGCCGCGACCGCACGAGAACTGACTCGCCTTCGGCCAAGCTGTGGACGCGCAGCACGCCAATGCGTCCGGCTTCCATCTTGGTTTCAGGGGCGGGCGTCTGAAACGGCGCGCGCTTCACCGTCGCAATGAAGGGGCGTGTGCCGGCGCGCAGAATGCGGAGTTTCGCTTCGCTGCCGGGCGCACCGTTGAGCAATTGCCGCGCGTCGTACAGAGAGATGTCGCGCGTCGCTTTGCCGTCGATGTACTCGATGATGTCACCGGACTGCAAGCCGGCCTGCTCCGCCGGGCCGCCTTTGACGGGTGCGACGACGTAGAGATAAGAAGCGACCTGTGACAGCTCCGCGCCGATCCCGAACTGGCTCCTATCGACGTTGGCGCGAAAGACGCGGACTTGATCAATTGTCAAATAGGTCGAGTAAGGATCGAGGCCATAAGCCAGACCGCGCAACGCGCCGGCGCGCACCTTGTTCAGATCGGGCGCGTCCACATAATCCTGCTGAATGTGTTGTAAGACGCTCTCGAAAATTCTCAATTGAGCGCCGGGATCGTTTTGCTGTTGCGCGCGTGTGTACATCCACCCCCCGACCACTGTATAAAGCGCGAGCGTGGCGGAAAAGACGACGACGACAAACTTGCTGCGAAAAGACATTAACTTCTCCTCAAAAATTTCTATCAGCCTTTAATTAACGAGCGCGATGGGCGATTCGCGCGTCGCCTGCGATCCAAGTTGAATATACAGTAGCCGTCGATGCACCCGCAAGACAGCAACTTACGCGCATTCGCCAGCGTCAAACGGCCTGCGCTATACTTTCACAAACGAGTTTCCGAAGCGCAGATAACTTTGCCGAATCCAAACACGACAGCATCCGATTTACCAACTGCAACTCGTCCAGCTCCGGGACGCCTGTTGGCTCTCGATCTTGGCGCGAAACGGATCGGCGTCGCCATCTCCGACGAATTACGCTTGACCGTGCGCCCCTTGCCTCTTTTGCACCGCACTAATTGGAAAGAACTGCTGCGCGCTGTCGCCGAACTGGGTGAAAACTTTGACGCTCAAGAGCTAGTGATCGGTTTGCCGCTCGACATGGACGGCGCAGAAAACGCAGCCACCCGCGAAGCCCGCCGCCTCGCGCATAACTTTGAATTGTCATTGAAAGTGCCGGTGCATTTACAAGATGAACGGCTCACATCGCACTTCGCCGAATTGTCTCTGCGTCAGGACAACATAGCGCAAGATAAATTAAAAGAGCGCGTCGATAGCGCAGCAGCCGTGCTGATTCTTAAAGACTTTCTTTCAATTCGAGAACGATGAAGAGAGCCTCCCGCTCTCGAACACGACCGATGAAGTTCTTACGAATACTCCTGATCACAGTTCTGCTGCTGGCTTGTCTCGGCGGCGCTTTCGCTTATTGGATGTATCGCGAATTGCGAACGCCGAACGCACACACGAGCGCCACCGAGTACATCGAAATCCCGTGCGGCTCTTCCCCAACGCAGATTATGAGCCAGTTGGAAACTGCCGGCGTTATCAGACATGAATGGCCGCTGGCGCTCTATGTGCGCTGGACGAATGCCGGCCCGCGTTTGAAAGCCGGCGAATATAAATTCGCTTCGCCGATTTCGCCGCTTGCGGTGTTGCGAAAACTCGAAGCGGGGCAGCAGCGGCTTGAGCGTTTTACCGTCATCGAAGGCTGGACGCGCTGGGACGTTGCTGCCGCGCTGGCGCGTCTGCCCGAATTGCAATTGACCGACGCGAATGAAGTACTCC
>JALZKK010000092.1 GCA_030859285.1 Acidobacteriota bacterium
CAGTAAGCATCGCTCGCCGTAGCTGACCCGCAGCACGATTGAATCGTCGTTGCCGGATACTGCGCGCGCCGCTTCGTCCGCCATGAGCGGCGGCCACAGCACGTCGATCACGACGCCGCCGAAGCGCAGTTGATCGCCTTGCCCGATCACTTCGAGCGGCACATTCGCACCGTCTAAAGTGGCGGCCAGCCGCGCGAACTCTGTTTCCTTCAAGGGCGCACGCGCGACGAAGGCCGCGCGGACGCGGAAATTGCGCGCCACATCGTTCAAGCCTTCGATGTGATCCGCGTGGGCGTGTGTCGCCAGTAAATAATCGACGCGCGACAGCCCGCGCCACCATAAATACTCAGACACCACAGCCTCGCCGATCCCGCGCCTGTCGCGCTCGAACAATTCGGCGGATTTATCCTCACTGCGCCGCTCTCGTTCGCTGAATCGAGCGCGCCCGCCGCCGTCAACCAACAGCGTCGTCCCGTCCGGCAGCGTCAACAGCGCGGCATCGCCTTGCCCCACATCGAGAAAATCGACGCGCAAACGCCCGTCGGCCCGCCCTGCGCTCAATGGATGCGTGAAGATCAAGATGAGCAAAACGCACCACGCGAGAGCCGCAAACTTAACGGTGGCCGGATGCAAGACTGATTCATCTCTTGCATTGTCGCGTCGCAGAGGGGACCAATGCGCGAGCGCATAGGCGAGTAGCAAAAGTGGCGCGAAGTAAAGCGCGTAAACAGCGGCGGGCCAATTCGTGTATTCCGGCAAACGCACGGACGCGATGCCGGCTTGCGCCAACGGATCGACGCTGTGCGCCATCAGCCAACTCGCCTGCTCTGTCAGCCACACGAACGGCCATGCCAGCCCTGCGCTCACGGGAGCGACAGCGAGAGCCGTGAGCGCGGACAGAGAAGCCGCGATCATTAGCATGCCGACGATGATGTTCAGCGGCAATGCGGCGAACGAGAAGCGGTGAAAGTAAATGACCAGCAGCGGCAGCAAGCACAGTTGCGCGCAGGCCGAAATGATGATCATCGCAGAGCAGTAACGCACCAACGCTTGCACGCGCCAGCGTCCCAACGTATGCGCTGCGCGCGACTTGAACAAGCGGCAATGATAGACGTTCTGCCGCAGTTCGCGCTGCCACGCGCGCTCGTCCCAGTAGAGCGCTTCGCCGAGCGCGCGGAAGGAGCGCGGAACAGCGGGCGGGCGCGAAGTTTCTCGCAGTGGACGCCATTCGCCTGCTTCGCGCAATTTTCCGAGCAACGGCCAGCCGAGTGCCACGATGCTCCACACGGACAGGAAAGTTAATTGGAAAGACGGATCAAACAGATCGCTCGGACGCCAAGCCAACAACGCGAGCGCGGCTCCGCCGAGAGCGTTCAAACTCTGCGCCCGCCGCGACAACACCGGCGCGAGCGCCACGACGGTAAACATCACGCCCGCGCGTACGACTGAGACTTCCGCCCCGACCGCCAACGCATAAGCCCACGTCACCAAAACCGCCGACGCGAACTGCCACCCGCGTCGCCGCGTCACCAAACGCGCCAACCACCACGCAAGGCCACCGATGAAAGTGATGTGCAGCCCGCTGATCACCAACACATGAAAAGTACCGCCCTCACGAAACCGCTCCGCGCTCGCGCGCGACAGCCCGTAACGATTGCCCAGCAACGACGCCGCCAACACGCCCGCCGTCTCCGGCGTGAACGTCCGCGCCATCCGCTCGCGCAATGCTTCCCGCCACTCGTCCAACCACACGAGCGGCAACAATACGCGCTCATCATCCAGCCTTTCGACGAGCAGCGGACTCTTGATCACAGCCGTCGCGTCTAACCCGCGCCCGTCCAAAAACTCTGTCAAAGAACTACCGCCCGGATTACGAAACTGCTCCGCGCGCTCAAGCGCTGCCGTCACGCGCACGCGCGCCCCGCGCCACAACTCCAAACGAGCGTACTGCTCACGCGCGCTCTCATCACGCACCGGCGCGAACAACTGCACCGCGCCCGACGCCGGCTGTTCCGCTCCCTTGAACCGCACACGCTCCGCCCGCACAGCGAAGTACAAACCATCCGGCGCAACTTCCGGCGCGCGCTCCAACACGCCCGTCAACTCCACCGGAGCGCCCGAAGCGATCAGCCCCGTTTCATAAAAATGCCGGACGCGATCAGTTCCGATGCTCTCCTGCTCCCAAAGCATGAGCGTCGCGCCCGCGCAGACGAAAGCGAGAACTAAAAATGATGTCGCGAGATTTAATCGCGCCCGGCCCAACGCATAGCCGGCGAGCGCCGTGCAGATCGCACCGCCCGCCAGCGGTAAAAATTTTGGCAATGTGAGAACGTGCGCCAACCACACGCCGCACGCGAACGACGCAGCCAACAAAGCCAACGGATGGGAGCTAAACGACAGCCGGTGAGGAGCAGCGCACATGATCAATTGGGGATAGGCAGTCAGCCGCGTGCGACGAACGGCGTGCAGTAAATGACAGTTGTCATCCTTTAGTCAAGCCGAAACGCTGAGAGCGCCGCTGTCAACGCGAGCGGTCTCCCTTCCCTCATCGCCCGTGAAGACTTTCAGAAAAATTTCAGAACTCTCTCAAGACTTCCGGCGCGGCTTGGCCTTACTCTCTGCGGCGTGCGGGGATTACTGTTTGCTCACGGCTCGCTCGGACAGCCGGGCGCACTTGGCGCGAACCTTGTCGGGGAATCGCACGCGAAGTCAGGGAAGAACCGAGAGGCGATGGCTGCTATCGTGTCGCCCCTCGTTATTTTTTTTCGGCGTGCAGTGCAGCGGGCTGTTTCGCCGCCGGGTGTCAACGGCAGGAAATGATCGGCTCATTCGCCTTACTACCCAGAAGTAAATCCACTCGTGCAAGAGGAACTGGCCTCGCCCGCAGAGATCGCTGGGCTGGTGAAGAATTATACGACTTTGCCGCCAACCCCAAGACGGTAGCCGGCACACCGCGAGTCATTCAGTCATGGGGGCGGCGGCCCGCCGCGTGACATTTCATTCACCTAGCGAGGGAGGAACTATGACTATCAATCGCAGACACTTTTTAGCTACTACCGGGTTCTCTGTTGCCGCCGGAGCTTTTTCCGCAACACGTCTGAGTTCGAGCTTGGCGTTTGCGTCAGAGCCTTCGACCAATTCGCAGAACTGGTCGGAGGTGCGCGATCAGTTCGCTGTCTCGCGCGACTATATTCACCTGAGTTCATTCTTCCTCGCTTCGCATCCCCGCCCGGTGCGCGAAGCGATTGAGCAGCACCGGCGTGCGATTGACGATAACCCGTTTCTGTACGTGGAGCAGCACATGTTCGAAATGCCGGGACGGGTGCGGGCGGCGGCGGCTGAATACCTCGGCGGCAAAGCGGAAGAGGTGGCCTTAACCAACAGCACGACGATGGGCCTAGCCTTCGTCTATCATGGCCTACCCATGACAGCCGGGCAGGAAATTCTGACCACGACGCACGAACACTATGTACATCACGAAGCGATCCGCCTCGCCGCCGAAAGGGCAGGAGCGAGTGTCAAAAAGATTTCGCTCTTCGACGATTTCAATTCGATTTCTGAAGAAGACATTGTGCGGCGGATCAGAAAGGCTGTCGGTCCGAAGACCCGCGCTGTCGGCATCACTTGGGTGCATTCCAGTAGCGGCTTGAAAGTGCCCGTCCGGCGTATCGCGGAAGCGCTCAAGGAAATTAACGCCGGGCGCGCTGAAGCGGATCGTGTTCTCCTGATCGTTGACGGCGTCCACGGCCTCGGGGTGGAAGACGAGTGGGTCGCACAGATGGGGTGCGACTTCTTCGTCGCCGGGACGCACAAGTGGATGTTTGGCCCGCGCGGGACGGGCATCATCTGGGCGAAAGCCGACACTTGGAGGCGGATGCGCCCGAACTTTCCGGCATTTGATTTCGGGCCTTTCGCCGCATGGCTGCGCGGTGAGACGCCGCCGCGCGGCATGGAGGCGTCGTGGGTATCGCCGGGCGGTTTTCAGGCCTTTGAATACGCTTGGGCGCTGCCGGCGGCGTTCGCCTTCCATCAGCGGATCGGGAGAGCGAGAGTCACCGAACGGATTCATAGCTTGAATGATCAATGTAAAGAAGGACTCGCGCGGATGCGCCACGTCAAACTCTATACGCCGATGGGAAACAAGCTATCGGCGGGTCTCATCTGCTTTGACGTCGAAGGGATGAAGCCGGAAGAAGTCGTGTCACGCCTGCTCGCACGGCGCATCATTGTCTCGACGTCTCCCTACGGCGTACCTTACGCGAGACTGGCCCCAAGTCTGCTGAACTCGCCGGAAGAAATTGAAACGACGCTCCGTGAAATCCGGGCCCTCGCCGCTGGCTGATGAACAACTTCGTCGGACACTCATCCACGAAAGGAAACAGGCAATGCAATATCTTGAGCGGGGCGGGATCAAACTTGCTTACGAAATGTTTGGCAGCGGCGCGCCGGCTGTCGTGCTGATTCACGGTTGGTGCGACGACCACACGATGATGGAAGAAATGTCCGCGTATTTCGGCCTGCGTCACCAAGTCTTGAGCGTCGATCTACGCGGTCACGGACAGAGCGACAAGCCGGAGAGCGATTACTCCGTCGCTACTTTCGCCGACGACATGGCATGGATGTGCGACCGGCTCAACATCCGGCAGCCGCTTATCATCGGACACAGTCTCGGCGGGGCCGTCGCGCTCGATCTCGCCGCCTGTTATTTCGATCTGCCGGCAGCCATCGTCGCGCTGGAAGGCGTCATCTTGTTGCCCGATGCGGCGCGCGAGGCCGGGCAGTCGCTCGCCGCCGCGCTCCGCACTCCGGCGTGGCGCGAAGCGATGCGCGGTTTCATCAATGCGGGATTCACGCCCACCGATGATCCGGAACTCCGGCGCAAGGCGTACGCAGAGCTTGAGCGCCTGCCCCAGCACATGCTCGCTTCGGTCGCCGAGCAAATGCTGGTCTGGGACGCCGCCACCGCCGCAGAGACTTGCCGCGTGCCGGCGCTGTACATCGAAGCCGGAAGCGGCTTGAGCGATCTCGATCAATTCAAAGCGTTGTGTCCGCAACTCATGGTCGGCAAAACCTTCGGCGTGGGCCACCACCAGATGGTGGCGACGCCGGAGCAAATCAACGCGATGATCGACCGTTTCATCGCCGTCGAACTGGGCCGCGACCCGGCGACGGCGTGGCAACGAGGCGCGTGGGCGTGGCGGCGCGATTCGGCGGAACTGTGTACGCCCTTCAATTCAAAGTGAGCGCCGATTCTGTAACGCTGTATCGAAGCCGCTATTTCATCTCAAAACCACTTGCTAAATGAACGACTGTCTCGACGTGGTGAGTCTGCGGAAAAAGATCGAAGGCGGCGAGGGAGTCAATCTTGAATCCGGCGGCGGTTAGCCGTTTGAGATCGCGGGCGAGCGTGGCCGGATCGCAGGAGACGTAGGAGATGTGTCGGGGATGCAAACTGATAATGCCGTCGAGAGTGTCCGGCTCTGCGCCGGCGCGGGGCGGATCGAGCAGGACGAAATCGGCGGGCGCGATTCGTGCGGCCTCGCGCTTGAGCCATGCGCCGGCGCGGGCGTTGATGATCCGCACGTTCGTTAAATTCGCGCCCGCGAGATTGCGGCGCGCAAAGCGGCACGCCCGCGCGTTGCCTTCGACGCCGGTCACACGCGCGAAGCGCCGCGCCAATGGCAGCGTAAATAGTCCGACGCCGCAGTAGAGATCGACGGCTTGCTCACCGTTCAATACGCCTCTGAGGGCTTCTGTGATGAGCGGCTCAAGCAAAGCATGATTGATCTGGAAGAAGCAATCGGCGTCGAATCGATACCGCTCGCCGCTGATGGCGCGAGATTGTTCAGACGCGCCGAACTGATTGATGGGCGGCTGCACCGAGACGCCTTCATCGCCCGCGACAGCTTGAACCTCTGCGACTTTGGCGGGCAGCGTGCCAGCGCGCAACTCGTCGCGCAAACGAGACAAGACTGCTTGCACTTCCGGCAGGACGATGGGACATTCCACCACGTCGCAGACGCGGTGCGAAGCCAATTCGTAGTATCCCAATTGCTGCCTGACGGAATCGTGCTGCCAACGGGCGCGCGAGCGATAGCGCCAGACTTCAGGCGAGGGCGTGATCGAGATCATCTCCGGCGGATCAAGCCGTGCGATGCGGCGCAGGCAGTCGCGGATGATCTCGACTTTGGCTTGGAGTTGCGCTTCGTATGTGAGTTGCTGAAAGTCGCAGCCGCCGCAACGCCCGAAGTAAGGACACGGCGGCTCGCTGCGTTGGGGACCAGCCGCGATCACTTCGACGATGGAAGCAAACGCCACCGTTCCTTTCACGCCGTCCACACGCACGCGCAGACAATCGCCCGGCGCGGCCAGCATGACAAAGATCGTCTTCCCCCCGGCGTGCGCCAACCCCACACCGCCCGGCACGATCCGCTCAATCTCGACCTCGATTATTTCGCCAATCATAAAGCGGGTGTCGGGTGTCAGGTGTCGGGTGTCGGTAAAGACAAAGTATTTCCCTGACACCCGACACCTGACACCCTTTCTTAGTACGGCTGGCTCGGCGATTGATACTGATCGCCAGCGGCCCACTGATTCGGCGGTGGGGGCGGCGTGGCGTACCCATCCGACTTATTCTCGATCTCCATCTCCAGCCCACCGATCACGCCCGCCGCCGCGTTGTAAATCAACGCGCTGATCGCGCCGAAAACGAAGCCCAGCACACCGTAAAAGATCGGGATTAAGATCATCGCCATCAAGCCGCCGACGATGCCGCCGGCCATCGCCGCGCCACCGCCATCGCGCCCCGCGCTTGCCGACATCAACGCCGCACCAAAGATCATGATGAACAGGCCATAGAAGACGCCAAAGATCAAACCAATCACCGCCATCAGCAAGCCCTGAATCTTGGCGAGGGATAACACTCCGACGCGCTTCACAGTCACTTTATTTGCCATGTTGATTCTCCTCAGTTGTGTTCAATTGTTTGCAGCTTTTTTGGGTTTGAGGTTTGAGGTTGTGAGCCGGACGCCCTCAAACCTCAAACT
>JALZKK010000095.1 GCA_030859285.1 Acidobacteriota bacterium
CGCGCCTTTTGCTGAACTGATGGGGCAGTTGCTCTGCTTTAACGAAGGACGCGCAGATCGCGCTCGCTGATGATCTTCCAACCGTTGCCTGTCAGCCGCCAGCGGAGTTCTTGCAAGACCGCGCCGCGCCGGTTCTGCCCGCCGCCCGCGATCACATAGTCTTTGCGAAAGTGCATCGTCGCGGTCTTGTTGTCCACTCCGAATTTGATCTTCGGCTCGCCGGCGCGCACTTCAACCGTCTCGGCCCGCCCGAAGAGCTGCGCTTTCTCCGCGCGCACGTCGCGGCGTGAAGCGTTGCGCGTCAAATAGAAAGCATTGACGCGCCGGCCATACAACTCCATTTGCCGGTCGATGTCGCGCGCGTTGGTCGAAGCGATCCACGAATCGAACGCGCTTCGCAGAGAGCGGCGAGGATCGGCCTCGTTCGCTTCGTCGCCGTGCGCCGGCTCTTCTCCGGCAACTCGCTCTGCTTCACTCTCTCCGCTATTTTCTTGAGCGACATTCTGATCAATCTGCGCGCCGTCGCGTTTGTCCTCTCGCGCCTCCGGGTTGTTCAATCTGTTATCGGCTTTGGCTGGCTCAATTGTCGCGCTGCTCTGCCCATCCCTGCGGGTCTGCTCGTTTGCAGGCGTGGCGTTCGTCTGCGACGGATCATTGATTGGCGCAGTTGTCGCAGCCGGTGGAGACGTATTCACAGAGCGACGGAGGTATTGCGTAACGACGAAGAGCGCGATTGCGCCTCCGGCGACGCCGGCGATGAGGAGCAGCAGCACTGTCGAAAGCGGCCAAGTTGCGCGTCTCGCCGGCACTTCACTGAGCGGTACGGCAGGTTGCGCCCGGTGTATTGATTCCTCATCAAACGCGGGCGAAGCAGGACGCTCCGGCGCGGCCTCATAGCCGGTTTGATTTGAATAGTTTTCCTCGATGCTGCGCTCTCGCTCATCCATTTCAGGTGTCCTCTTTGATCGTTATCCAGACACTCTTATCTTCTCGGATCGTACATAGCAATCATCAAGCCGTTGCTTTCAGAACAAGTTTCAAACCTGCCTCTCTCTTCTTTGCGCCTTTGCGCCTGTGCGTGAGTGATTACCTGTCGTAGTAAAGAGCCTCACGCAAAGACGCAAAGAAAGCCACAACCAATTCTTTGCAACGAACTTTAGTTTTTATCGTACCGGCTTCGGGAAACTGACGGGGCTGCGATGGCCTGCCTTGTCCACTGCGCGGACGCCGAAAAAGTAGTTATCTTTCGACATCCCCGGCATCGTGTAACTGGTCACGTTGCCGACAAAACGCGAGCCAGTCCACACGGGCGAGGTCGTGTCGCGCCAGACGATCTCGTAGCCCGCAAGATCAGGTTCAGTGTTCGCAGCCCACTGTAAATCGGTGTCGTTGGTCAGGCGTTTGGTGACAAGGCTGACGGCTTTGGGCTTCGCGGGGGCGCGGGCGAGTGTGGCGAGCGCGGCAGCGTTGACGCGTGCGACTTGCGCGACGTAACCGAAATCGACGAACTCCGGCAGGTCGCCGTAAATTTTACCGTTCTCGGTGCGGACGTTTTGGTGCTGGTGCGTGTAATCCTCGTTCGGCTCGGTGAAGCGCACTGCCGCAAAGCCGCGCTCGAAGAACGGCTTGTGATCGCCGCCGCGCAGATAGCGATCCTGACGATAGATCAAACGTACGTCGAAGCCGGGAACGTAGAGTTCGCCAACCGCTTCGATGTAGCGCGCAAGTTGGCGCGACGGCGAATCATTTTCGCCACCCGTGCCGCGACGCACGGCGGCTTCCTCCGGCGTCTCCGTCGAAGGCACGCCTTCGGAGAAGACGCGCACGCTCCGGCGGTCGCGCACGCCGTTGCCGCCCAAAGTGTTGCCGACGATGTCGTTGGTGAACATCCCTTCGATGTTGAGATTTTTCTGTTTGGCCTGTTCTGCAAAATAAGTCGAGCCGAGCAAGCCTTGTTCTTCGCCGGCCACTGCCATGAAGACAATCGTCGCGTCGAATTGATAAGGAGCCATCACGCGCGCCATCTCAAGCACGGCGGCAGTGCCGGAAGCATCATCGTTCGCGCCCGGCGCGTCGCACACGGCATCGCTCGGATTGGTACACATCGAATCGTAATGCCCACTGACCACATACATGCGCGCGTCGGATGCGGGCTGTGTCCCTTTCAAAGTGGCGACGACGTTCGTGATCCGCGTCGGAGTTTTGACGCGCGGCACTTTCGGATCGACTTCCTGCGTGTAGCCCTGCAACTCGACCGTCATGCGCCCGCCCGACGTGGCGGCGATCTTCTGAAACTCATCCCGCAGCCAATCGCGCGCCGCCCCGATGCCGCGCGTCGGATTGTCCTGCACTGAGAGCGTGTTGCGCGTCCCGAACGAGACGAGCTTACGAATCGTCAACTCGATATTGCGCGCGTCAATGGCCCGCAGCATTTGTACGATCTGCGGATCGCGGCGCGCGGCGAGGCGTGACGACGCCGGGGCACGGCCTTCAACGCGGCGGCGGTTTCCCCTCTGTGCTTTAGTATCGGGCGCAAACACCGCCGTGATCAGCATGAGGCAGACAACGGTGTGTGCCAGCGCGCGGAGCAGTAGAAAAGATATTCTGTCGATCATCAAGTCGGCTCCTTCGATTAGGTTGCCATCGAGCATAAACAAAACGACAGGCAAAAGTAAAAAGGCAAAAGTGTAAGACACACTGTCTATCTTCACTTTTGCCTTTGCTTTTTGCCTTTTGCCTTTTGCCTTATCGTATCCGATACGCGCGGCCTTGCCAGACGACGATCACTTCGCCGCCGAAGGCGTTGGCGATGCTGCGGAGTTCGGGCGCGTCCGCCGCAAGCGCGCGAAATTGTTCAGAGCCGCGCCGCACGACGACTGTCGCCTGCGAAGGTTTGTAAGCCGTATCAACCCACATGCTGCCCTGCCGCCGGAAACGACGACCGGCGACAATGCGCGTCTCTTCCGCCACATCCTCATCATCCTCATTCTTTTTATCCTGAGCCGCTTGAGCTGCTTTCTTTTCAGTAGGCGCGCCCTCGCGTTTTGTGCTTTCGGGTTTGGCGGGCGCACGCGATTTCTGCCGCCGAGCGTTGACCGCGAGTTCTTGATTGCGGCTTCGCTCTTGTTGCTGCGGTTCGGCTTCGTTCATGTCGCGGACGGAGCCGCGATTCTGTGCGGCATTCTGGCTTTGGTTGTCGGAGTTCAATTGTGCATTGCCGCTGCGCGCGCTGTTGCTTGAGACACTATTTGATGACTCGTCGATGCGCGCTGGCTGTGCATTGGTAATCGGCGCAAGAGCTTCGGGCTTGCTCACGACGACCTCTTCAACTCGCGGCGCGGGCGAAGGAAGCGCGGCAACCGCAGGCGCATTTTCGCCGGGCGCAGTGCGGCCAACGCTCGCCGATTGCGCCGCGTCGCTCAACGGCTCGCGGGCAGAAGTGGCTGGTTTGCTGTCCTCTTTACTCGGCGAGATCGGCTCGCCGGAACGCGCGTCATTCCGCGTTGCGGCGTCGTCCGCCGCGTTAGCATTCGCCTCAGCCGCAGGCCGCGTCGCGGTCGGCGCTTCACCATCCGTTCCTTGATCTATCTCTTGAGTGGCCGCGCTCTGTGGCGATGGCTCGCGGCTCTGCGCCAACTCTCCCGTCGGCTGCCTGTCGCCTCTCAATAATGCCAACAGCACGATGCTGCTGACGACGAGCAGCGCGATGAGCGGTAGCGCGTAACGCCATGCGCCGTGCGGTGTGAGCCACGCAGAGAGACGCTCGCGCCAAGAAGCCGGGATAGTTTGTGACGCGGGAGCAATTGCCGCCGCACTTTTTTCCAACTCGCCGGCGACGTTATTTGCGAGAGTGATGCTCGTCGCAACCTTCCGGCACTCGTCGCAGTCTGCGAGATGCGCGGCGTAGCGAGCGAGCGCCGATGCGGGCAAGGCGTTCTCCGCATACGCGCTCAATTCATCCGCATCCAAATGCGCGCCAGCCGACGCAACATTGTCTTGCGGTGCGAACGTGTGACGCGGCGCGGCCTGCGACTGCGCGTGGCGGCGTAGCAGAACATCCATCTCTTTGTCGATCTCGAATTTCATCAGAACAAAAAAACCCGCGCCTCACGCGGCTGAATTTAGAACGCGCTGCGCCGCTTGATCTTGCGACACGCGAAGTGAGAGGTGCGTCATTCGAGCAACTCTTTGTGGGCCTTGCCGCCGCCTGCCTTCGCAACGAGGAGCGGACGCAAATCCGTCTCTAAGTTCATTGCCGCTTCAGTCAGAGACCGCTCGGCCTCTTGCTTTGTCCAGCCGTGATCGCTGACGAGTTTGGCGGCGACGCACCGGCGCATATCACCGTGTAGGCGCGTCAAACGCCGCGAGGCCGTCGCTTCATGCACGCCCAACACCGCGCCGGCTTCGCGCAATCGCAGGCCGTCGAAATAATAGAGCTTGATCAACAGCTTGTCTTCCGGCTCCAACTCCGCGATCACGTCTGACAGCGAGTCGTGCAACGCTTCCGCAGTTTCACGGCGCGCGAGCGCGCGTTCGGGATCGGGCGATGCGGCGATCATGAAACCGTCGTTTGTTTCATCATGATGTTGCTCACTCGTCAGCCGATCAAAATCTGCATCCTCTTCGGTCTGGACCAGCCGCGCAGTCTTGCGATGCCGGTCAATCGCCAACTGCCCGACCACCGCGCGTAACCAACCGCCCAAGCTACCGCAGCCGGAATAATAAGCCAGCTTGCCCGACGCCGTGCCGTCCGCGCGCGCGCGCAAACCGTAGAGTTCCGCCCACACCGATTGCGCCAACTCTTCCGCCGCGTCCTCGCTGCTGCACGCGCCACGTGCCGCCGACATTACCGTCGCGCGAAACTGTTCCATCAGCGCGCCCCACGCCGTTTCATCATTCCGCTCGCACGCCACGACAAGACAGAGATCGTCAGCTCGCAAAGAATCTAGAAAGTGATCGATGTCCGCGCCGCTCGCGCCGGGCCGATCACGCAGCAAATACTTTTCCAACGTCGCACGCACGCGGGGGACCAATGCGCCCGCGTCGAGACCGCGTGCTTCCACCGCACGCGCCAACAAACGCGCCGCGCCCGCGCATACCAATCCATCAATCTCTGCCGTCGTCCGGCTCATCTCACGTCGTTCGATGCCCGCCCTGCCCGAAACAGATGCTATCACATCAGTGACAAGTGCCGGGGGACAAGTGACGAGCGGAAGCGCGCGAGCCATTAACCGCCAACCGCTTTTGACAGCCTAACCAGCCTCAGCTAACTTGGCCTCGTCACAAGCCAGCGGTGACAAGTCAACGCAGACTTTTCTCGTCACTTG
>JALZKK010000358.1 GCA_030859285.1 Acidobacteriota bacterium
ATTTTGTCCTCGCTTCTTTTGCTCACTTGCCGATTTGGCGCGTGATGGTGGAGTCTGTGATCTGCTTGTCGTCGGCCAGCAGATAGGCTTTGCTGAGGATAATCGCCAGCGTGTTGTCGCCCTCGAACGGCAGGAAGAGTTTGCCCGTCAAGCCTTCGCCCGCCGTCCCGCGCGCGGGGACGATGCAGAGATATTGATCGTTCGGCTCCATCAGGATATTGCCGCTGCCCAAGTGAATTTTGTAGGCGCGAATGTCGCCGCGCACGCGCAAGAATCGCTCAGTCAAACTGCAACGGTCGGCGATCTTCAAACGAGGGATGAGCCGCTCAAGCACGGCACGGCGCGTCTTCGCCGTCTCGGATAGATCGCCGAACGAATGGCTTAACCAGTAATCCCGATGACGCGCCTCCGGGCCGCCGTCCGCCCAGTTCGGATCATTGGCGACACTCGCCACGCCGACGAACAAATCGACATCGCGCATGATCTCGGAGAAGACGAGCGGCGGGACTTGATCTAAGATCAGCGGCTCATTGGTCGAGCCGGGGCCGTACCGGTTGAGGTAATAACCGCCGCCGCCCGCGTGTGCGAAGTGCTGCTGGGCGTCAATCGGATAAAAGCGCACTTGATCGGTCGTCAAGTAGAGGTATGTGCCGGCTTCCGTCGTGTCGGTTCCGTAGTTGTCGCCGATGCCTTCGATCCAGAACTCCGCGCGCAGATTCCACGCCGGCAACGTGCGTGTGGCCGGCGGGTATTCGTCGTCCACCATCAGTCGCAATTTGTTCTTCCAGCCGCGCGCGGCGCAGAGCGCGTTGAACTGATGCTGCTTGATGACGTGCGCGGCGAAGCGATTGGAATAGACTCGCGTTTGTCGCTCTGCTTCCGTCAAAACGTAAATCTCGCGATGCGCTTGCTTGAACGGCTGCTGAATCTCGCGCTCCGCGAGCCAGTCGCGCCACGCCAGCACAGTTTCCGCCGGCTCGCTGATCGGATGCCATAACTCGACCTGCGTGGCATCGTCCAGCCAATCAAGCGCGTTGCCATCAAGCCCGGCGATGCTTTCATCGTGCCACGCGCCTGCCGCCGCGCGTGCGCCGTCGTTGAATTGCCAGACGAGCCGCCGCGCCAGCGTGCCGACGAGCGGGTGATCCAAATATCGCTCGCGCCAGACAGGGAGCGTCCAACGCTTCTGTTCCAGATAGAGGTTGTCGAGCCGCGCGGCTTGGGCAGGCAACATCTGGCGGATGTCTTTGACCGCTTGCTTGAGTTCTTTTAACTCTGCCGCGTGCTGCTCCTTGATCGCTTGCGGCACGGAAGTCTGCGGCTTGCCGTCGGGCTTAAGCCACTGCAACTTTACTGCATTGGTCCCCTTCACCGACAGTTCGGCGGTCAACTCGCCCAACTGCTCGCGCCGCGCGCCGACTTCTTGCAAGCCGTAAGCGGGGACGGACATCTCTTCGATCTCTTCCGGCGACAGGCCGACGCGCGCGGCGGCGACGGCCAGCGCCTTTTCGATGCCCTTCTGCGCCGTGCCGAACTTCACTCTGACTTTCAACAACGCGAGTTGCCCTGTGCCTTCTGCGCCGGGCATCTGTCCGAGAGCATAAACGCAGGCGTTGCCGACCCGAACGCAACGCGGGCCAACGCCCGGCACTTTGCGATAAGCCGAGACGGCCAGCGCCATTAAAGCCCGCGCGATCTCTTTGTCTTCCCTGCCGGCGCAGAGCCAGACCAAAGCCTTAAGGATATCGGCATTGACGGGATAGATCATTTGGTTCGGATCAGGCTGCCACTGATTCCACGACCCGATGGGTCGCGTGCGCGGCTTGTCCACTAAAGGGAACCACTTCAAGACTGCTTGCTTGAACGCGGGAAAGCCGATCTTTTCGAGCGACGGTTCGACGCTCTTTAACCACTTGGCCTTCGGCGTTGAGCCACTAGACTTCTGACAGGCATTCAGCAACGCGAGCCACGCGGCGGTTAGCGCGTCGTTCATCGCTTTGATGTCAGCAATAGCTGCATCCGACCAAGCTTCGCCGTCCGCGAGCGGCGTGGATAGATCGACCAACTCACCCAGTTCCTTCAGCCTGCCCGTCCATCTGCGCGTCTCCGTCGTGTTGTAATAGTCAGACTCGACGGCGGCAACAAGTTGTCCGATCTTTTCCCGTAATACGGGCGTCAGCAAGTGTTCTTGGAGAAAGCCTTCGACCGCTTTGATTATCTCCGGGATGCTGCGTCCGAAGTTACTCTCCTGTCGTATGGACCAGCTCAACAGAGCGATGAGATCGTCGTGAGCTAATGGGAGTTTGCGCCTAAGCAAAGCCCCCGCGATCCGACGGACCTTGTAAGCCAGATGATCCCCAGGAATCCTGTCGCGGTGATTGAGCCATTCAAGTGCGGCTAATACAAAACCGCGCTGCTCTTCAGGACCCGCCGCGAGCAGACGCTGGCCGACCACCGAAGCATTCACATCGAAGTACCCTGTTTGCGGCCCTTCAGCCGCCAGTTCTTCGATCAGCGCATGGTAAGTTTCCGGCATTTGCGGTTTGCGTTGAAACAGGCGGAACACGTCAGCCTCCGACGAGCGGGACGAGTTTGAGAAATGTCACCGCCGTGTCCGGCTCGATCAGAATCGTTTCGTCCAAATCTTCGACTTGGCGATCATCTACCAGCAGGATGAAGCCGTTGCGCCCGAACGCTTCGAGGGCTTTTGCGTACTGCTCTTGCCAATCGATCTGCTTCTGCTTCGTGAGCTTGAAGCCGTTTAGCGTCCGTTCCGCGTCGGTCGGCTGGACAAGGCCGCGAAAGTATTCCGGCTGCTGTGTGTTGTAGTCTTCCACTTCCTGCCGCACGCGCTCGCGGAGCAGTTCTCTCGCCGTCACGCGCTCGTCTGGGAAATTGAGCGTGAAGACGTAATCGCTGCCGCCGATGCCGAAGGCCGTCTCGTCTCGGACTGTCAGAGTCGCATACATAGCTGCTCTCCTTTCGGATTGAGATGTTAGACCAGCGTCGCCGTTGGGGACAATACTGACAAGAGTTGTGCGCGCCGGGCGATTGATGGTTCGGGGCGAAACGGAGTTTCACGCAAAGGCGCAAAGGTCGCCAAGCATATCCGCAAGCATTGTGAGCCGCACAGATTGGCTCTCACTTAGTCCGATAGCTTGCTTGCGATCTCTCGCATCCGCGCCTGCAAGCGGTCTTCGTCAACGGTCGTCACACGCCCATCGCGAAAGACTTCGCGCCCGGCGACGACGGTGAGCGCGACATCACGACCCGACGAAGCGAAGATAAGAGCGCGGGCCGGATCGTAAACCGGCGTTTGGTGCGCGCCATCGAGTTTGATCGCAATCAAGTCGGCTCGTTGACCCTCGGCGAGCGAGCCGGTCTGTATGTCTTGCCAAAGCGCGCGTGCGCCGCCGTGTGTTGCAGTGGCGAGGGCTTCGTGCGCGGTGAAGGCTGCGGGCTTGCCGTCATCTTGTTTTGTGGCGGCGGCGCGCGCCATGAGTGTGGCGAAGCGGGCTTCTTCGAGGATGTCGCAAGTGTTGTTGCTGGCGACTGAATCGCTGCCGAAGCCGTGCGCGATCTTTTTGAAAAGATGATATGGCGCGTGGCCGTGGCCGAGCTTGGCGTTTGACTTGGGGCAGTGAGCGACGCTCGCGCCGGCTTCTTTGATCATTACGATGTCCTGTTCGTCAACTCTGATGCAATGTGCGAGCAACGGGCGCGCGCGCAGCACTCCGCAACGCGCGAGATACTGCACCGATGAGAGTCCCGGCGCGCTCCAAGCGATGTCGCGTTGCGCGAAACTCTCCGCGAACGTGCCGCGCCCTTCGCGGATGAGGAGTTCTTCGGCGGCGGATTCCGCCGTGTGAATCATCAATGGAAAAGTTTCGTTGACGGCGAAATCAGACACCATTTCAAGTAGCCGCGCGCTGACGGTGTACGGCGAGTGTGGCGAGACGCCGAGGCGCACCAAGTCGCTCTCGAACGCTTGCAGATGAGCGACACGCTCGTGCAGTTTCGCAAATTGTTCGGCGGCCAACTCCGGTTCCGGGCCGAACACTTCTTGATAGACGATCCCGCGCAGGCCCACATCGCCGAGAGCGCGCATGGCTTCTTCCGCCGATGCGCTCGCGTCGCCGACGGAAGTGACGCCGGCGCGCGCCGCTTCGACTGCGCCCCACGCCGCCGAGACGTAGAGATCGTCCGGCGTCATCTTCAACAAGCGCGCGAGCGTTAGCTTTCTGAGCCATGCGAAAAAGTCCGACTCTTCCGGTTCTAAATAACCGCGCATTGCGGTCAGTTCCAAATGCGTGTGGCAATTGACGAAGCCGGGCAGGAGCGCCGCCGCGCCGTAATCGCGCACATCCGCGTTTGGGAAACGCGCGAGCAACTCGGCGCGTGTGCCAACACCGGCGATCAATGCACCTTCGACCACGACCGCACCATCCTCAATCGTGGCCGACGCGATGGGCAAGACCCATTGTGCCGTGTAGAGTGTCGTCATTTGCTCCGCCGTTGTGCGCAGTTCTGTGAGTCTTTCAGTTCACGATAGCGCGCGAGAACGTTCGAGACGTAAGCGCGCGTGGAAGGAATGTCGATGCGCGCGATGAACTCTTCGGCGGTGAGCGGCGGTTGCCCGGCGGCGGTGCGGTTCCATTCGACGGCGCGGCTGGGTCCCGCATTGTAAGCGGCGATGATGCGCGCTTCCGCGCCGGGCAAGCCGCGATAATTTTTCGCGCTCTTTTCCAGATACCAACTGCCGACTTGGATGTTGCGCTCCGCATCGCGCAACAAACTCGCGGGATCGCGCGCCATCTGCCGCTCGAACTCGCGCATCCCGGTCTCCGCCGCCCACTCGCGCCCGACAGTGGGCGTCACCTGCATCAAACCGATCTCTTCGTCGTCGCCGATCACCCATGGGCGAAAGTAGGTCTCTTCATAAATGATGCTCCACACCAACGCCGGATCGAGCC
>JALZKK010000150.1 GCA_030859285.1 Acidobacteriota bacterium
TCTTCCAGACTCGCGTGCGGCGTGCTTTTTCCCGAACCGCGTTGGTCAAACAAAACGATTCGATACACGGACGGATCGAAGAAGCGTCGGTAAGCGGGATCAACGCCGCCGCCCGGCCCGCCGTGCAAAAAGACGATGGGCAGGCCGTCCACGCTACCGCTCTGCTCGTAGTAGAGCGCATGCACCGGCGAGACCGGCAGCATGTTCTGATCGTAAGGCTCGATGGGCGGGTAGAAATCTCTCATGGCGGAATATGATACAGATGTTGTTTACGGGACGCTAGATATTTGTGAAGCCATGCACGCGCCTCCAAGATGTAGCGCTTCGGCGAATTTTGAGAATTACACCGGCTCTAGGCGCGCGCTATCGTCAAGATGAAAACTTCACGCGCGCCGGCGTCCATCAAGGCCCGCGCCGCCGCAGAAGCAGTCGCGCCAGTCGTATAGACATCATCGATGAGCAGGATCGTTTCGTTCTCGATGAGCCGGGTGCGGCGGACTTGAAAAGCCTGCTCCACCGATTCGCGTCGCGCGCGGGCGTCCATCCCGGCGCGATGACGTTCAGTATGGACAGTGCGGATGAGGCTCGCTTCATCAATTGGTAAATGGGAGAGATGAGCAAGAGCGCGGCCCAAACACGCCGCTTGATTGAAGCCGCGCTCTTTCTCTCGCTGTGCGTGCAGCGGGAGGGGAATGATCTTCGTCGCCGCATCGAGCGGCGTTCGTTGCGCCGCTGCACGGAGCAATCCGGCGAGTCTCATTGCGATGTACGGCTCGCGCTTCAAAGTCAATACAGCCGCGCGCAACGCGCCTTCGTAAATCCCAACAGCCCGTGCCGCCGTGAAAGCCATCTCGGCGCAACGCCGGCAATTTACGTCCCATCGTTGTTCCGGCGCAACCTCAGCCAGTGCCAGCGCGCCGCACTTCCAGCAGCAAGTTTCATCACCCGTGAAGATGCGCGTCCCGGCCCAGCACGCCGCGCACGCCGGTGCGTCCGCGCGCCGTTCCACGCTCGCTGCGCCACACCCGGCGCACGCCGTCGGATAGACGAGCGCGAGCGCAGCGTTGTACAGCGCGTTAATCGGATGTGACAATCGCATCGCCAATCTGCTCCGAGTCCGTTAGAGCATACACGAAGAAAACCGCCGGACTCGACACTCTGGCGAATCCGGCGGCTGGAAAATTTAGCGCTTATACATCGGCGGTTATTCGTCGTCCGCGTTCAGCAGGCCGCGCTCTTGCAGGTCTTGGCAGCGCAGGCAATAGCGCGCCCACGGGACGGCTTCGAGCCGCTTCTCCTGCGCCGGCTCGCCACAATTGATGCACGCGCCGTAGCCGCCGGACTCAATGCGTCGGAGCGCCTCATCGATTAGGTTGAGCAGTTGCCGGTCGTTGGCCGACATCGAAATTAGTAACTCTTTCGTGTAAGCATTGGCCGCCATGTCAGCAGGGTCTTGCGTGGCTTCGGCATCACGCTCGCGGCTCGACCGCTCGGCCTCCGTCACCTGCCTGAACAAACTCTCGCGCCGCGCCAGCAATCGATCCCGGTATGTTTTCAGTTTTCTTTTATCCATCTAGTTTTCCTTTCGCCCTCCCTGCTCAATTTGATTATTAATTTCGATTTGCGATTTTTGATTGAGGATTTGCAATCGCAAACCAAAAATCGCAAATCACTTCTACTTCTGATATGGCAGACCGCGTATGATCGTGAAAGCCCGGTACAACTGTTCAGCCAACACGACGCGCGACATCTCGTGAGTCAACGTCAACTGCGAGAGAGACCAACGCACGTTCGCGCGTTCCTTCACCGCCTGCGCCACGCCGAGATGTCCGCCGATGACGAACGCCACTTCCCTGACACCGCGTGCCTGCCAATCCTCGATCTGCGCGGCCAACTCCGGCGAACTCCACTGCCGCCGGCCTTCCACATCGAGCAGCGCCGTCAACGCATCGGCGCGCAACGCCCCGATAATCCGCGCGCCCTCTTCCTTCAACACAGCGCGCTCATTCCCGGCCTCGCTCTCGCGCAATTCCGTCACTTCGTACCGCACGAACCGCCCCAATCGCTGCAAATACTCATCGACGAGAGCGCGGAGCTGCTCGTTCCTAGTCTTCCCCACCCAGATGAGACGCAACCGCATAAGGGCAGATGTCAGAGGCTAGAGGTTAGATGTCAGACTTGTTGTTTTTACTATCCTCTGACCTCTTCGTACCGCGCCAGCTTCTCGTAGAGATTCTTGCGGCTGATGCCGAGCAGACGCGCGGCGGCGGCTTTATTGCCTTTCGTGTGCTCGAGCGTTTCGGCAATGTAGTCGGCCTCAAGTTCCGCGAGCGTCCGGCGCTTATTCCGCTGTTCGCGCAACGCGCCGGCGGCAGCGATGCTTTCCGGTAAATCCTTCGCTTCCACCCGCTCGCCGTCGGCCACGATGACGGCACGCTCTAGGACGTGCGCCAGTTCGCGGACGTTGCCGGGAAAATCATAGTCTTGCAATAACGTGAGCGCTTCTCTTGAAAGACCTTGCGCGCGGCGACCGTGTTTAGCGGCGTAGTTTTTGACGAACCGCACCGCCAACTCGCCAATGTCCTGCCGTCGCTCACGCAGAGGCGGGACTTGAATCCGCACGACGTTCAGCCGGTAAAAAAGATCGGGGCGGAAGGCACGCCGTCTCACAGCCTCGTCCAGATCGACATTGGTTAAGGCGAGCAACCGCGCATCAATCCGTAAAGTGCGGCGGCCACCCAGCCGCTCGAACTCGCGCCGCTCGATGACGCGCAGCAGTTTCGCCTGCGCGTCGAGTGAAAGGTGCGCGATTTCGTCCAGCACAAGCGTTCCCTTGTGCGCCGCTTCGAGGCGCCCCGGCTTGGCCTGCATCGCGCCGGTGAACGCCCCCCGCTCGTAGCCGAACAGTTCGGATTCCAACAACTCGCCCGGCAAGGCGGCACAATCGATCTTCACGTAAGGCTCGGCGGCGCGCGGCGATTTGGCGTGAACAAACAAAGCCAGCGCGTCTTTACCCGCGCCCGATTCGCCGGTCACGAGAACGTTGGCGTCCGTCGCGGCGACGCGCTCGGCCAAGCGCACCGCCTCGCGCATCGCCTCCGCTTGCGCGATCAGTTCGATCACGATTCTTGACTCAAAGAGCCGCTCGCCTCGCCGCGCAATTCGGTAGGCAACTCGACGCGCGCCGCCTCGCGCCACAACCGTTCGAGATCGTAAAAACGCCGCGCCTTGTCCTCGAAGACATGGAAAATAAAATCGCCGTAATCCAACAGCACCCACTCGGCGGTCTTGTACCCTTCGACGCGGCCGGCGCGCGTGCCGTCTTTCTTCAAACGTTCGACGATCTCATCGGCGATAGCCTGCACCTGCCGCGTATTCGTGCCGCTAGCGATCACAAAATAATCCGTGAAGCTGGCGAGCGGGCGCAGATCAAGCGCCACGAGATCGAGCGCTTTCTTATCACTGGCCGCGCGCAGCGCCGTCAGTACTCGCTCGTCCAAAGCGCCGCCCTGTGCGGTCGCGGCCAGCACGGCTTGATCATTCGCATGAGCGATGGCGTCTTCCGAGATCGTTGGCTTCTGTTTCATGCGCTTCCCTGTAAAGCTGGTATTTCTCGATAAAATTAACGACCGGCGGCGGCAGCAACGCGGCGGCAGTTATTCTGTCATCCTCATCGCCACCGAGCGCACGGCGAATCTCCGTCGCGGAGACATTCATCTGCACCGCATCAGTAAAGAAGATGCCCCCCGCGCTTGCTTCGACAGCCTCCATCATCTCTTCATCTTTTAGCCCGCGCAGATCGACGATCCGGTTGCGGACGGCGTCCGTCACGTGCGCCGTTTCGAGCGCGTAGCCGGGCCGCGTGACGACGATGTGATCGGAGAGCGTTAGCACCCGCTCCCACTCGCGCCAAGTATCGATCTCCGCCCAAGAGTCCGCGCCCATGATAAAGAAGAGCCGCGCCGCCGATCCGAACTCACGCTGCAAACGTGCGAGCGTCTCGACAGTGTAAGGTCGCTCCGGCGACTCAAGCTCAATTGACGAAACGCGCCAGCGAGGCTCGTCTTGTGTCGCAAGCGCGAGCATCGCATAGCGCTGCCATGCTGACGAAGGCGGAGCAGTGCGCTTGTGCGGCGCGACATGTGCAGGAATGAAAAGAACAGTGTCGAGCGCGAATAACTGCAACAACTTTTGCGCGACCGCGAGATGCCCGGCATGAACCGGATCAAACGTCCCGCCGTAGAGCGCGATACGCTGTTGTCTCATGAGAGTGTGGCTCAACTGCTTTCCAACAATTGCACCACAGAGACACGGAGACACAGAGAAGAACTAATAAATAATGAATAGCAGGCGAGTCGTCTTTCCTTCATCATTTGCTTTCTCTGTGCCTCTGTGTCTCTGTGGTGAAGACCGCCATTCCATTTTCAGAAGTGACGCAAAGAACACACCTTCAAACGCCTTGCCGCGTCGCCGCATCTTCGCGCGGCAACAAAGGCTTCTCTTCAGCAATCTGGTCCAACTCGCGCGCGACCGTATTCACCAACTCACGCACGCCGTTGTTCGTCGCCGAAGAGATCGCATAAAAATCCCTGCCGTCAGCGGCGGCACGCTGGCGCAGACGTTCGAGACGTTCAGGCTCGTCAAGCGCGTCAATCTTCGTCGCGACGACGATCTGCGGTCGCTCGGCCAGACGCGCGTCATACGCCCGCAACTCACGATTGATGATCTCGTAATCGCTGACCGGATCGCGCTCTGACAGTGACGAGACATCGACGAGATGCAGGAGCAGCTTCGTCCGCTCGACGTGGCGCAAGAACCGATCACCAAGCCCCGCGCCTTCGTGCGCGCCTTCAATCAGGCCGGGAATATCGGCGACGACGAACGTGCGAAAGTCGCCCAAGTCAACGACGCCGAGATGCGGCTCCAAAGTGGTGAATGGGTAGTCGGCGATCTTCGGCTTGGCGGCGGAGATGGTCGAGATCAAAGTTGACTTGCCCGCGTTCGGGAAGCCGACGAGCGCGACATCAGCCAGCAGTTTTAGTTCGAGCTGCAACGTGCGCTCTTCGCCGGGACTGCCGTCTTGATGATAACGAGGCGCGCGGTTTGTCGAAGTAGCAAAATGCGAATTGCCGAAGCCGCCGCGCCCACCGCGCGCCGCCAACCAACGCATCCCGTTCTCCGACAGATCGCAAAACTGCTCGCCCGTCTCCGCGTCGATCACCAACGTCCCGACAGGCACGCGCACCGTCACGTCCTCACCCTCGCGCCCGCTCCGCTTCGAGCCTTCGCCGTGCCGCCCCCGCTCGGCGCGATGCTCCGGGTTATAACGCAGATGCAGCAGCGTGTTCAGCGAATCGTCGGCTTCGAGCCACACCTCGCCGCCACGCCCGCCCTCGCCGCCCGAAGGCCCACCGCGCGGCACAAACTTCTCACGCCGAAAAGCCGTCACGCCGTTCCCGCCATGCCCGCCCTGCACAAAAATTTTGACGCGATCAATAAACAATTTTTGATTTGTGATTTTTGACTTGCGATTGATTAAGACAGGCTCTGCTATTCGCCAAATCGAAAATCAAAAATCACAAATCAGAAATGCAAATGACGCCCGGCGCTGTTGCGAGTCAAGCGGCGCGGGCGTCGTTCGTAGCAAAACGGTTGGGGGTCGTTCGACTATGCGGCAACCGCTGTCGCCTGCTCTTCAGGCGCGGCAGCGTTGCCTGCCGGATAGACGCTGATGAACTTACCTTGACGGCCTTTGTCCTCGAACTTCACCACGCCGTCAATCAAAGCGAACAGCGTGTCGTCCTTGCCGCGCCCGACGTTCTTGCCCGGCTTCCACTTGGTCCCGCGCTGGCGCGCCAAGATATTCCCGCCCAGCACCGGCTGGCCGCCGAATTTTTTCAAGCCCAACCGCTGCGAATTTGAATCGCGTCCGTTCCGCGAAGAGCCGACGCCTTTTTTATGTGCCATTGTTTTAACTCCTAGTACTCAGTACTCAGTACTTTTTATCCGATTGAATCGATCTTCACCGCCGTATAATTTTGCCGGTGTCCTTGCGTGCGTTTGTATTGCTTGCGGCGTTTCTTTTTGAAGACGAT
>JALZKK010000172.1 GCA_030859285.1 Acidobacteriota bacterium
CGCTCATGCAGTCTAATATCTCAGCGACAATTGTCATCGAAGCCAACTCCCGAAAGTTGTATGTTTAGTCACACGCAACTAAACGCGAGTTGGCTTTTCTTGTCAAAAACTGTCCGAACCATTGATTTTCAGATGAGACGGGCATTGGAGGATAACAATGCTGGTGACGAAGCATTGATAATAAAGCGGCGCGACTCTGCGCCTGTTAAGACTGGAAATCAAAAAATTTCTTCTGACCGCTCGCCCCAAAAAGGTGAAGCCCCCGCGACTCTGGGAAGGAGTCAATTCGGAAGCGGGGGCTTCTTGCTCCGCGCGTGGTAGAAGGGATACCGTAGGCGCGGGCATGACGGCCACTCGTGAAGGGGAGCGAGGGCCGATCTTGTGAGGAATCTCAAAGAGCTTTGGCTGGGGTGTGCCGGGCCTCGCGCATTCGTCGAAACGAGGCGAACTTTATTTGCGCGAGCGGCCCGTTGTTGCGCCAACTATTCCGTCGGCTTGCTGTTGTCCGCCGGCACACTGGCAGAGGCCGCCGCGCGCATGATCTTCTTGAGGGCGTCAATAGCCGGGCGCGCGCACTGCTCGTCGATCTGGTGTTGTGACAATCGGAGCAGCGTGTGGCGAATTTCTTCCGGTGTCAAATCCTGTTCACACACGTCGTCCATTACCATCATCTCTCCCTTGGTATCCATTATGATCTTTCTCAATTACTTTCGTGCTGAAACGGACAGGCCGCTGAAGCTGGTAATCTGACCGCTTAATGTTGAGGTTGAGAGTTCACGCTGGCGGCGTGCTGGGTCGCGCCAGCGCCAACCGCAAGGTTGCACTCTGAACCCTTCATCTTCACGCGGGCAGACGAGACTAGATGGCTTCGAGTTGATGGGCGAGCGTTGAGCGGCGTACGGCGGCTAGTAACTGCTCAACGTCAAGCGGTTTGCTCAAGAACCCATCAGCGCCGTTTTGCAAGCAAGCCTTCCGCGTCTCGATGCTCGATTCCGAACTGACGATATAAACTTTCGAGTTCGGGTAATGCTCTTTGATGTATTCGAGAATACGTAAGCCGACTTCCGGCGTATCAAGCACGGGAGGCAGATGCAGATCGAGGATCGAAACCGCCGGCTCATAAACCATCGCCCGGCGAATCGCCGTCTGGAGATCATTAGCCGTCATCACTTCATACTCGTCACACAGCGTCCAGAACAGTTGTTGCCGGATGGCCGCATCATCATCAATAACTAAAATTTTAAGCTTCATGGACGCTTTCCTCTGTCGCACTGTAATACGAAAAAGCAATTGCTTCAGATTGCTTCCCCGCCCCTCGGCTTGCTCGAAACGAACTCTCAAATTTTCCAATTAACAAGACTGCGCTCTTTCCCTACGCAATGCTTGTGCCAACTGTTCTGAGCGCACGAACTCGCCGAATTTGCGCTCAAGTCAGAGAATGAAGAGATGTCCTTCAGCCAGACCGTTAACAAGCGTGGACAGTCGGCGGAGCGGAGTGTGTACAGGAATGGACAGAAAAGTACTGAGTACTGAGTACTGAGTGAAAAGCAATTGTCTTTTACTCAGTACTCAGTATTTTCTACCCAGAAATGTGGAGATCGCCGATCAGCCGGTGCATATAAGAGCGGCTGATGCCGAGTCGTTTGGCGGCGGCGGCTTTGTTGCCGTGTTCGGAGTGCAGGGCATTGATCAGGAGTCGGCGCTTGAGGGCGAGGACTGCGCCTTCAAAAGTGGTCTCGTCCGCGACCGGATCGCCGCCGGGCGTCGTGGTCGCGGTGGGCAACGTGCGGAGCATCTTTTCCGGCAAGTATTCAAGGCCGAGGCGCGGGCCGGTGGTCAAGACGACGAGACGCTCAATGACGTTCTCCAACTCGCGCACGTTGCCGGGCCAGTCGTATTCCTGCAAGGCTTCGACGAGCGCGGGTTCGAGTTGCGCGGGCGCGCGCCCGTGCTTCTCTGCGGACTTGGCGGCGAAGTGTGCAGCCAGTACGGGAATGTCGTCGCGGCGCTCGCGCAAGGGCGGCAGCGTGAGCGGCACGACGTTGAGGCGGTAAAAGAGATCGCTGCGGAAGCGTCCCGCTTCGACTTCTTGTTCGAGGTCGCGATTGCTCGCCGCGATCAAACGAATGTCAACGGTCAAAGTCTTGGTCCCGCCGAGCCGCTCGAAGGCGCGCTCTTGCAGGACGCGCAAGAGCTTGACCTGCACGTTGGCGCTCAACTCTCCGATCTCGTCGAGAAAGAGCGTCCCGCCGTCGGCCAACTCGAAGCGACCGCGCTTCAACTGTGCCGCGCCGGTGAATGCTCCTTTCTCGTGACCGAATAACTCCGACTCGATCAGCGATTCAGGCAAGGCCGCGCAACTGACCGCGATGAAAGGGCCGGAGGCGCGCGTGCTTTCTTCGTGGATCGCGCACGCCAGTATCTCCTTGCCGGTTCCGTTCTCGCCGGCGATCAAAACGGTGGCATTCGTCTCGGCGACGGCGCGCGCCTGCTTCAGCACACGCTCTAACACAGGCGCGGAGCCGCACAAGCGTTTGAAACCTTGTTGCGCGCCGAGCGTCGCGCGCAGCCGCAGATTCTCTTGCTCCAACCGGCGCACCCGCGCGGCCTGCTTGGCGATGTGCGAGACTTCCTCTTCATTGAAAGGCTTCTCAAAAAAACCGTAAGCTCCGCAACGAATGGCTTCAAGCGCGACCTGCTTTGAATGTGTCCCGGTGATGACGATAACAGGCACGCTCGGGCGCTCGGCCCGCGCGGCTTCAATGACGGCGAGGCCCTCGGAGATGCCGTCCAAGTCGGGCGGCAAGTGCAGATCGCACAGCACAACATCGACGTGGCCGCCTTGCAATTGCGCGACAGCCCCGGCGCGCGTCTCGGCTTCGACGACGTGATGCTCGCCGTCAAGCGCCCAGTAGAGTTGACGCCGCAGCACTTGATCGTCATCAACAATCAACACCGTCGCCTTGTCCCGCGCCTGCTCACTCATTCGGTTGTTCAGGAAAATTTGGAATCGAGTGACCGACGAGAACTTACCACAAAGAGGCTGAAAAGCAAGGCGGAAGTTTAGCTCGCTTGACGAGCGCGGCTCTTCATGCTCCGGCAGGAAGAACGACGCGGAAAGTCGTGCCGCGACCGAGTTCTGAATTGACATCGAGCCGCCCGCCGTGCGATTCGACGATCTCACGGCAGGTGTAGAGGCCGAGGCCGATGCCTTTGCTCTTCGTCGTGGCGAAGGCGCGGAAGAGGCGCGTGCGAATAAACTCTTCAGTCATCCCGATGCCGCTATCCGCCACGCTGAAGAAGACGTAACCACTGCCTTCCGTCCCGGCAGCGATTATTAAGCGCCCACCCTTTGCGCCCATCGCTTCGAGCGCGTTAATCACGAGGTTCTCGACGACGCGCTCCATCCGATCAGGATCGATGGGCGCGGTGAGGGTTTCCGGCAACTGTGTCTCAAGGTCATAGAAATGTGCGACCGGCTCGGCAGTCGCGGCCAGCGCGCGACGAATGACGGGGATCAGATCGGCAGGCCGCTGTGTGCGTCGATATTCGCCGCTGAGTGTTTTGACCGGCTCGCTCAAACGCGACACGATGGCGCGCAGCTTGTCGGTCGCCTCGCGCAAACTGTGGATCGCGTCGGCGCGAAATTCTTCACGGTGAAACTGCCGCTCCATGTTATTGACTAACATCGACAGCCCCGTGATCGAGTTCTTGAGATCGTGCGTCAGCATCGCCGACAGGCGCATGAACGATTCAAACTGTTTGGTCTCGGCGGCGCTCGCGATCTGTTCGCGCAGGCGGTCGCTCATCAGATTGAAGCTCTCGGCCAGTTTGTTCGTCTCGTCGCTCGATTGCATGAGGATGCGCTGATCGAGATTGCCGCGCGCGATGGCCGTCGCCGCCGCCGCGACGCGGTCGATCCGTTGCGCCGTGCGATTGACGATCACGAGGATCAACCCCGCGCCCACGAGCGCCAGCAACCCGGCGAGGGAGAAACTTAACCATCCTGCGCCGCCACGCACGCTGGCAACGGCCGCGGAATAATTTCCGGCCACGCCCAGCGAGAGGCCGAGTTCCGGCAATGGACGACAAGCCGCCAGCCATTGGTCCCCACGCGGCGGCGCACGATAAAAGCGCGTGCCGCTTGCGCCCGCCGCCATGTCGCGCGCGATAGGAGCGAAATGCGGCATCGTGGAAGCCGCTGGTTGATACATCACCGCCTCGTTCGTGTGGAAGACGATCTGCCCCTCGCGATCAACGGCGACGATCTGTTCCGGGTGCTCTGACTCTCTTCCGTCCCCCGCAACATCCGGCGCGGCCACGCTGCGCGCCGCTTTTTGCAACAGCGAATTGAACTTCAACACTGCCACCACCGCGCCGACAGGATTGCGGCCTCCTCCACTTCCCGCAAATACCGGCACGACATACGCCACGCCCGCGCCAAACGACTCCCGCGACACTGGCGCGCGCAACAATTTCGGTTCAGTCAGCACCCACACGCGCTCATCGACACGCCACTGTCCCGGCCAAAAATTTTCCGTCTGCAATCTCACCGCGTCGCCGCCCGGCTGGAGCGGCGGCTCGGCGCGCAAGAGCGGACGACCGCCCGCCGCGACGAGCATCAACGAGGCGTAATCATCCTGCTCGTTTTTCAGCAGCGACGTGAAGGCGGCAGCCACGCCTTCCGGCAACGACGGCGCGGCCTTATCCGGCGTGCCCTTCACGGAGGCGGTCGCCCCTGCGCCGCGCGCATACTCGCGGACGGCGGGCATTGCAGCCAACGCTTTCAGATCGGCTTCGCGCTCCGCCAGAGAATCCGCCAACGCGCGCTCCAACAACCGCACCCGCCCTTCAATATCGGCGCGCACGAATTGCTCCGCCGCCCGCGCGCTGTCCCGCCAGTAGAGCGCGCTCACCGCCAACAGCGGTACGATCCCGCAGAGCAGAAAGACCAGCAGAATTTTTCCGCGAATGCTCATCGTGAAGGCCGAAGATTTCAGTGCGCCGACAGTGCGGCCCGGCAAGTATGTGTCTCAACTTGTAAAGCTAACCACCGCGACGAGGCTGTTGACACAGAAGCTATTTGACAAATTCTTTTTTCCCCGAAGGGGATAGATGCAATAGCGTCGGGCAACGCCCGACGCTATTGCATAAGTCGCTTTCAGCGACAAGAAGACCTGTCAAACAGCCGCCTCAATAAAGAGCGGCAAACGAGTCTGTGACTCATCAATCTTTCCGTCTCAGTCCGTCTGTCCGACGCGCGTCCGCCCGAATTCCGCGAGCAGTGGCCCGAGGCGTTTGACGATTGATGGATGAAGCGCTGTGCCGGCGGCGGCGATGCCGTTGCGATTCTGCACGTCCTCGGTGTTGTAGCGATATGGTTGGCCCCAGAGGTCTGTGAGACTGCCGCCGGCTTCGCGCAAGATGGCTTCGGGCGCGCAGGTGTCCCATTGCTGGGTGCGCGAAGCGAGCGAGATGTAGAGATCACATTGCTGCTCGACGATAAGGCCGATCTTGATGCCGACTGAGCCGCGCCGCACTTCTTCTTTGATCCCGCACGCGCGGATCACCGCGTCCATGCGCGGGCTGCGATGCGAGCGACTGGCGGCGAGCCGCGCCCGTGTCAAGTCGCGCCCGGCAGAGACGCGCAATTGCTCCGCTTCCCTCTCAGGACGCACGACCCACGCGCCCGCGCCTTGTGCGGCGCAGTACAACACGTCCGTCACCGGCAGATAGAGAACGCCGAGCGCCGGCACGCTCTCGACCGCCAAGCCGATCTGCACGGCGAAATCCCCGTTGCCTTCGATGAAGCCTTTGGTCCCATCCAGCGGATCGATCATCCACACCCGCCGCCGGCCCAACCGCCGCACCGTGTCGAGCGACTCTTCCGACAGCAAGCCGTCTTCCGGGAACTCTCTTTGCAAGCCGGCGATGATTACCTCATTAGCCGCCATGTCGGCCTGCGTCACCGGATCGTCGTTCTCGCTTTTGTGGACGATCTGGAGCGGCCCGCCATAATGCTCCAACGCGGCAGCGCCCGCCGCCCGCGCCAACTTAACGGCGACTTGCAACTCGCGCGCGAAGGCGTCTCCGACAGCGACGGACGATCTCGATAATGTTTCTTGAGTTTCCATTTCAGCCGATAAAAACTTTAACCACGAAGAACACGAAGCAGTAATGATGAATGATGAACGCAGAATGGTGAATAAACCAAGACTGTCTTCGTGTTCTTCGTGTCCTTCGTGGCTAATTTTCTCTCTCGTTCATTGCCCGTTCAAAGTTAATTCTTAACCTCAACCCTACCATACACCCGATACGAATAGAATAGTCG
>JALZKK010000360.1 GCA_030859285.1 Acidobacteriota bacterium
CCACATTTCAACCAACTCACGAGGCCAGCGGCGATGGATCGTCGTCTCGCCTTTCGACGCGAGTTCCACGTTCAGCCATTCTTCATGTGTCACAGGACGCAGCATTCTGGGGAGTCTCCGGCATTTGAGAAGATGTTTGAAGTTGAAGGCCCTACCAATGCTCTCCAGATTGACAGAGCCTCCAACTGGTACGGCGACGTGGCTTTGTGCGGAAACCACGTCGCCGCGCTGTACATCATTTCAACCCGTGTGCCAGAAGTCGCCGGATTGAGCAATCCTGTATTTCCCCATGATTCAGGGCGTTGGCGCGAGAAAGTCCTGAACCTTCTTTCAATGTTCAGTCAACTTGGTATGGCAGATTGACGGTATGGGGCAAAGTGACGTGTTGAGAGAATTGAAGCCTGCTCTTTTCTCACCTGTGCCAAACGGTAATGGCTCAATCAGAGGAGAGGAATTAAACCACGAAGAACACGAAGCGGAATCATGCAAGAGGGGACGCCGAAGCGCTCAAGGAAAAGCAACTTGCCTTTCGTTCAGCATCCATTCAAGCCAAGAATTCGACAGTGGTGGAGAGCTGTAGGCCGCGCGCAGACATGTCACGCAAAAAATTTTCGGCGTGCGTCTCAAAGCCGGGGATGTCGCTGGTAGCGTCGGTCAGCAACACGAGCTTGGCGATGTGCGAAGGATGAGAGAAATTATTGACGATGTCGCGGACGGTATTCGCTAGACAATGCGTGCGCGCTTCGCCGGCGACCGCGATCACGTCCGCTGCTTCGAGCGCGCAAATCAAACGTGTGTTGAGTTGTGTCGCCGCATCGTCCGCGTCAGGCACATCGGCCTGCACCGCCGAGTAATGCTCGGTCATCATATTGCTGCCTTTCAACACGTAATCGACAAGCGCAAAGCGTCGCTCTTCCCATTCTCGCAAAGCGGCGAACAACTCCGGCTCTACGGCGTGGCCGAAACTCCCGATCAGACAATGCGGCGGCCAGATCGTCAGCTCATAGCGTTGGTTCTCTTCCAACTCGCGGACGTAGTTCAGCGCGCGTTGTTGCAATTCCGGTAGTGTTGTTTGCCAGACGCCCCGCTCGACATCCGCGCGCGTGATCTTGGTGAAGGCGGACGGATGTTGGCCGCGATTGCCGCGCCACATGATCGGGTGCGCGATGTGAATGGGATGATGTGAATCAAGCGTGACGTGAATGCCATCGAGCCGCTCTTTCACACGCCGAAGCATCACGGCCAAACGCTCCATGTCATGCTCCGCGCCCGGCACATACAACGCGCCTCGTCGCGGATCGCAAAAATCGATTTGCGGATCGATAATCAATAATTCAACTCTCTCGCTCATCTCGCTTATCCCTTCAACTTCTAATCAAGCGTCGCGCTTTGCTGGGAGCGCGGACGTCCCGTCCGCATTGAGCGCGTGAGCGCGAATAAACGTTGGGCAACCATTCGACGGGCGAGTGATCGCGCATCTTCGTTAGCTCGCCCATCGGCGAGCTTGGCGGGCGCGCGTCCGCACTCCCAGCAACAGGTGATCTCTCTTCAGCTTCGATCAAGGTTAATGAAAAGTGTTCTACAACTCGAAGCTCAAACCGCGTTTGGTCATCTGCTGATACTTACGCTCGTCAAATTTGTAGAGGCGCGCAGCGCGGTGCGGGACGCCCTGCTGCGTCTCGTTCAATTCGTGCAGTACGTCCATGCCAAAAATTTTCTTCCTGAAATTCCGGTTGTCGAGCTGGCGGTCCAAGACAATCTCGTAGAGCTTTTGCAATTGCTTGATGGTGAACTTGCGCGGCAGCAACTCGAAGCCGATGGGCGCGTAAATCAGTTTGCCGCGCAAACGCGCTAGCGCGACGCGCAGTATCTCGGCATGATCGAAAGCCAGCGCGGGCAGCGCTGCGACGGGGAACCACTCGGCGCGTCGCGCGTCGGTCGCCGCCGTCAGCGAGTGCTGTTCGGGCGCGACTAGCGCGTAGTACGCGACCGAGACGACCCACCCGCGCGGATCGCGTCCGGGATCGCCGAACGTGTAGAGCTGTTCGAGAAATAGATCGGCAATGCCCGTCTCCTCACGCAACTCACGCAAGGCCGCTTGCTCAAGCGTCTCACCGGATTGCACGAAGCCGCCGGGGAGCGCCCATCTGCCGGCGAATGGTTTCAGCCCGCGCTCGACGAGCATCACCTGCAATGTCTCCTCATCCAGATCGAGACCGAAGATCACGCCGTCAACCGTCAGCGCCGGCCTCTCATATTCATAGACATATGATTTCTTCGCGCGCAATCGCCGCCCCTCTCGCCCCGTTCAGTAAACTTCGTCTTCCCAATCAGTCGTTCCGCGCCGCTCAATGATTAAGTATTCTCGCTGCAAGTAAAGCGATTTCTCCAAACCGACGCGATAAACATCCGGGTTATCGAAACGCTTGGCGGCGTCGGTCACGAAGTTCAGCTCGACCATCCGGTGATGCCGGATTTCTTCGAGCGTTGGCAACTCATAAACCAACTCTCCTTGACGCATGACGGGAACCAACAGATCGTGCGCTGGCGCGTCTTGCGGGAGCGACATCTGTTTAGTCTGATCGAGGAGATTGATCATCGTGCCGCCTTCGGCGAGCGCGGTTCGCTCGTCGTAGATACAGTCGGCGAGGTTGGCGTTCAACGTCCGGTAACGTTTGACTTGCAGGAGGCCGGGGATCGAGATTTTAATCGACTGATCCGAGAGCTTGATTTTCGACTCCCACTCTTCGCCGGGCCGGCGGATCGCTGAGAGTTTATAGACGCCCGCCAGCGCAGGAACCAACAACTTGGTCCCCACACCCCAGATCGTGATCGCCGCGTCTTGCATCCGTAGGCTCTGAATCAAAAACTCATTCAGATCGTTGGTCCCCACAATCGCAGCTTGCTGAAAGCCCGCCTCATCGAGCATTCGCCGAGCGCGGCGACTCAAGCGCGCCAGATCGCCGGAGTCGAGCCGGATACCGAGCATCTCGAAACCGCTCGCGCGCAGTTGCCGCCCGACCTCAATCGTATGGCGCACGCCCTCAACCGTCCCGTAAGTGTCCACAAGGAACAGACAATTGTTCGGCATCGTCCGCGCGTAGGCCATGAATGCCTCTAACTCCGAATCGAAGCTCATCACGAGACTATGGGCCATCGTGCCTTTGAGGTCTTTGACGGGAATGCCGAGATGCTGCGCGGCCCACACGTTCGAGGTTCCGCTGAAACCGCCGAGATAAGCGCTGCGTGTCGCCGTCAGCGATCCGTCGATGCCGGGTGCACGCCGCGCGCTAAAGTCATAGACCGGCAGCTCGCCCGCCGCCCAAGCGATTCGCGCCGCTTCGGTCGCTATCGCCGTCGCGTAATTGCCCAACGTCAATACCGCCGTCTCGACAAGCTGCGCTTGCAACAGCGGCCCGCGCACGCGCAACAGTGGCTCGTGCGGAAAGACCACCGTTCCTTCCGGCACGGCGTCCACATCGCAGGAGAATTTGAAATGCTTGAGATAACGCAGGTAATCAGGGTGAAAGATCGGTTTCCCATCATTGCCGGGAATGGTCGAGAGAAAGGCGATGTCTTCATCGGTGAATTTGAGGTGCGAGAGGTAATCGATAATCGCTTCCAGCCCGCAAGCGACCGTGTAGCCGCCGCCCGACGGGTTCGCGCGAAAGAACTGATGAAAAACGCCTTCCCACTCGGTCATCCCCTCGGCCCAATAAACCTGCCCCATCGTCAATTGATAGAGGTCAGTGAACAGCGTCAAGTTCGAGCGGTAGGGAAGAATCCGGTACGTCATCGCGCCTCCAATCGGCATAGCGTCGAAATGACGTTATGCTTAACGTGCAGTTTACGCTAAGATTGCGAGTTGTCAAGCCGGTTAAGGTGGAGTGCCTCCTGCGCTCTCTTGAGTTATCATAACGATACGCGGGGAAAATTTATGAGCCAACGAACAAAATCAGAGCAGCCATCCCGCACGAATATGGCTCGACCGGAGACAAGCCATTCGCGTGAAGCGCAGCCGAGCCATTACGGCGAGGACGGCGCAAGCGACGGCGCGGCGCAAGCTGCCGCAGATGTCGGGAACGAACGGACTTCGGATCAGCAATCATCTCAGGCGCTTCAATCCCTTAACTCGCGAAACGCGCAGCCGCCGGAAGAGTTCACCGGGATTCGCATCGCGCGCGAGAGCCAGACAGCCGGCGGGCTGGGAGCTATCGTCTCGACTGTGAAGCATTCGTGGCGCGAGATGGGCGCGGGGCGGAGCTTGAAGACGCTGCTGCGCGTCAACCAAAAAGACGGCTTTGATTGTCCGGGCTGCGCTTGGCCGGAACCGGACGGCGAACGCTCGCACGCGGAGTTCTGCGAGAACGGCGCGAAGGCCGTCGCCGAAGAAGCGACGACGAAGCGCGTCACGCCGGAGTTTTTCCGCGAGCGGAGCATCGCTCATCTCTCGCAACAGTCTGACTTCTGGCTCAGTCAACAAGGACGCATCACGCACCCAATGGTCTTGCGGCACGGCGCGGAGCATTACGCGCCGGTCAGTTGGGACGAAGCGTTTAAGTTAATCGCAACCGAACTGAACGTGCTCGCTTCACCCGACGAGGCGCTCTTCTACACCTCTGGCCGGACGAGCAATGAAGCCGCGTTTCTTTATCAACTCTTCGTGCGCCAGTATGGGACCAATAATCTGCCTGACTGCTCGAACATGTGCCATGAGTCGAGCGGCACAGCGTTGACCGAAACCATCGGCGTCGGCAAAGGCACGGTGCGGCTTGAAGACTTCGAGTTGGCCGACGCGATTTTCATCATCGGACAAAATCCGGGGACCAATCACCCGCGCATGTTGACGACACTGCAAGACGCGAAGCGGCGCGGTTGTCGGATCGTTCACATCAACCCACTGCCCGAAGCCGGACTCATCGCCTTCAAGCACCCGCAGGACGTGTTCGGAATGCTCGGCGCGGGAACGCAGATGAGCGATCTTTTTTTGCAAGTCCGCATCAACGGCGATGTCGCGTTGTTGAAAGGGATCATGAAAGAGGTGTTGGAAGAAGAAGCGCGCCGCCCCGGTCAAATTCTCGATCACGAGTTTATCGAACAGCACACGGGCGGCTTTGCGGAGTTCGCCGGCGCGCTCGGAGAAATTTCTTGGGACGAGATCACTGAGCAGAGTGGCATTCCGCGCGAACAAATCAGAGAAGCCGCGCAAGTTTTTATCGAAGCGAAGCGCACGATTGTGTGCTGGGCGATGGGGTTGACACAGCACAAGAATGCGGTGGCGAACATTCAAGAGATCGTCAACCTGCTCTTATTGCGCGGCCAGATCGGAAAGCCGGGCGCGGGCGTCTGTCCCGTGCGCGGACACAGCAATGTGCAAGGCGACCGCACGATGGGTATTTGGGAGAGACCGACTGATGCTTTCCTCGACAGTCTCGCGCGCGAGTTCAATTTTGAGCCGCCGCGACATCACGGCTTCGACACCGTTGAAGCGATCAAGGCGATGCACGCAGGCCGCGCCAAAGTTTTCTTCGCGATGGGCGGAAATTTTCTCTCCGCGACACCCGACACCGAATACACCGCCGCCGCCCTCTCGCGCTGCCGCCTCACCGCACACGTCTCCACCAAACTGAACCGCGCGCATTTGATCACGGGCGAGCAAGCTCTGATCTTGCCCTGTCTCGGTCGCACTGAAATCGACATGCAAGCAGGCGCTCCGCAATTCGTTAGCGTCGAAAATTCAATGGGCGTCGTGCAGGCTTCGCGCGGAAATTTAACTCCGGCCTCGCCGCACTTGCGAAGTGAAGTCCAGATCGTCGCCGGACTCGCACAAGCGACGCTCAACACGGGCGGTCGCATCGACTGGCAAGGCTTGGCGCAGGATTACGATCTGATCCGCACCTCAATCGCGCGCGTCATCCCGGGCTTCGACGATTACAACCGGCGCGTGCGCGCGCCCGGTGGCTTTTATCTCCCGAACCTCGCGCGCGAGCGGAATTTCAAAACCAAGACGGGCAAAGCGCAGTTCACCATTCACGAACTGCCGCACCACGAACTCCAGCCCGGCCAATTCCTGATGATGACCATCCGCAGCCACGATCAATTTAACACCACGATCTACGGCCTCGATGATCGCTATCGCGGCATCTATAACGAGCGGCGCGTCGTTTTCCTCAATCCTGAAGATGTGAAAGAAGCTGACCTCCACGAGCGGCAAGTCGTCGATCTCGTCAGCCACTTCGAGGGCGAAGAGCGCGTCGCCCGCCGCTTTCTCGTCGTGCCGTTCTCGATCCCGCGCCGTTGCGCCGCCACCTACTTCCCCGAAACCAACGTACTGGTCCCCGTCGGCAGCGTCGCGGAAAAGAGCAACACGCCAGCTTCGAAATCAGTCGTGATCAGCATCCGTCCTGTTACGGAGTGAAGAAGAATGAGCCACAGATGAACGCGGATAGACGCGGATTAAGAAACAGCGAACGTTGATTGTGGCTGACGACATAGAACATGAGCTTCATACATAAATTTAATGACTGGCTTTTCTCTATGCCTGAAGGTGACAGGTCTCTGCGCGACATTATAGTTTGGTGGGAACTTCGCCGCATTCCTTATAACCTCATCGTCGGCGGCGTCGGGTTTTGTAGCCTTCTGCTTTTTTTCATCTTCATAGAGGCATCCAACAAGTTAAAGCCGGGGGAAGATGCAGTCGAGCCGCTCGGTTTAATCGCTGCGCCCTTTATCATGAATGTCTGCTACACGGCAGGTTGGGTTGTAGAGGCGATGTTTGGTCGCGTCTGGTCAGCAGATGGTGAAACTATTGCGCCTCGATTGTTGAAATTCGGACTAGGATTCTCGCTATTCGTCGTAATTCTTCCTTCATCTCTCTGGGGCCTCTACTTGTTATTGCACGTTTTGGGAACTGCTATGTGATGTCTAAAAAACTAAAGCCATAACCTCAATAGCATCGCGCACCCGATAATCAAGCCAACCACGATCACCGCGCGCCGCACAGTCACACGTCCAACGCGGCGGGCGACGCTGGCACCGAAGTAGCCGCCGGTGATGGCGGCGACGGCCATGAAGAGCGCTTGCGGCCAGCTCACCAAGTTTGACAACGCAAATCCCACGACGGCGACGCTGTTGAGGACGATGGCGAGGAAGGTCTTGATACCGTTGGCGCGGTGGATGTCGGAGACGCCGATTAGTCCCAACGTCGCCAGCATTACGATGCCGTTGCCCGCCCCGAAATATGCGCCGTAAATGGCGGCCCCGAATTGGAAGATGATCGCGCCTAACAGCCAGCCGCGCGCGGGAAGATTGCCCACTTGCTTCGCGCCGAAGCCGAACCGCCGGCTGATCGTCTCTTGCGCCATGAAAAGGAAGGTAGCGAAGAGGATCAGGAAGGGGACCAAACGCGCGAAAATGTCGGAAGGTGTCCAGATCAATAATGCTGTGCCGACCGCGCCGCCGACGAGGCTGGTCAAACTCAAGGGGACCAACAAAGCGCGGCTGTCTTCCATCTCGCGGCGATAGCCCCACAATCCGCCCATCAATCCCGGCCAGAGCGCGACGGTGCTGGTCGCATTGGCGATCTTCGGATCGAGTCCAATCCAAATCAGCGCGGGAAACGTCAGCAACGTCCCGCCCCCGGCGATGGAATTGACCGCCCCGGCAGCGAACGCCGCCGCAAAGAGCGTGAGAGCCTGAAGCAGAAAAGTTGACATCAAAACCTTCGCACTCTCGACGGTGATTCGGAAATCTGAGGCGCGCTAACACGATCTGACTTGGTAGTGTGGGACAGAGTAACTTGAGTGTAGAATGAAAGCCAAACGTCATGGCTGTGAATGTTGCGGGGCGCGAGCGGCGCAGATTGCGAGGTGTGGATGAAAGCGATCAGAGTGCATGAATTCGGCGGGCCCGAAGTCTTGAAATTGGAAGAAATCGAAACGCCACAGCCGCAGGACGGGCAAGTATTGGTGCGTCTGCGCGCGGTCGGCGTTAATCCGGTGGACACGTACATTCGCGCCGGCGCGTATGCGGCCAAGCCGCCGCTCCCGTACACGCCGGGTTCGGACGGCGCGGGCGTGATCGAGCAAGTGGGCGCGGGCGTCGAGCGTTGGCAGGCGGGCGCGCGTGTCTATGTTGCGGGCGCTGTGACGGGAACTTATGCGGAGTTCGCTGTGTGCGAAGCCGCGAAAGTTCATCCCCTGCCCGAACACGTCAGCTTCGCGCAGGGCGCGGGCGTCAATGTGCCTTATGCGACGGCATACCGCGCGCTCTTTCAAAAGGCAGCGGCGCAGCCGGGCGAGACCGTGTTGATTCACGGGGCGACGGGCGGAGTCGGGATCGCTGCGACGCAGTTGGCGCGCGCCGCCGGGCTGCGCGTGATTGGGACGGGCGGGACTGCGGAAGGCCGCCGTTTGGTGGCAGAGCAGGGCGCAGAACACGTCCTCGATCATCGACAGCCGAATTATCTGGAAGAGTTGATGTCTCTGACCGGCGGGCGCGGCGTCGATGTCATTCTGGAAATGCTGGCGAATGTGAATCTCGATCACGACTTGGAAGTGTTGGCGAAGAAAGGCCGGGTCGTCGTGATCGGCAATCGCGGGCGCGTCGAGATCGATCCGCGCAAAGCGATGACGCGCGACGCTTCGATCCACGGCATGACTTTAATGAACGTAACGGCGGACGAAGCGACGGGCATTCACGCCGCATTGGTCGCTGGCTTGGAGAATGGAACGTTGCAGCCCGTCGTCGGCAAAGAACTGTCGCTCGCGGAAGCGGCAGCATCTCATCGCGCCGTCATGGAGCCGGGCGCGTTCGGCAAGATTGTGCTGCTGCCGTAGGATTTGTAAAACGATAAGATGGTCACTTCCGTCATCGTACAATCAAGGTTCCTCGCTGTTATGAGTGGGTAGTTGGTTTAGAATCTGACCATCAACCACGGATGGAGATGCAGCAGATTCATGGATCAACAAACCCTCTTTGCCAATGCTTTAGGCTTGACTACCCCGTGGC
>JALZKK010000206.1 GCA_030859285.1 Acidobacteriota bacterium
TAATCGGGCAGGTCGTGAACGCGCGTCCATTCGAGCGGCCTGCCGGTCTGCCAACTCTGGCGCACCGGATCGAGATACGGACTGTCCGACCAAATTTGCGAGTGACAATTCATGCAGGTCTCGGTCGAAGGCATTCCGGCGCTGTTGGAGATTTCCACCGACGTGTGACAGTAGCGACAGTCAATGCCGTCGTCGCCGACATGATGCTTGTGCGAAAACTGCACGGGCTGTTGCACTTCGATGAACTGACCCGTGTTGTAAGACGAGCGATTGACTTCAGCGACCGCCCAGACAACCACCAGCAACACGAAAATCCCGCCGAAGATACTGAGCTTCGCCAGCGTGTTCGTGCTGTGATGAAAGATTTGCGGCATGGTCGAAACCTTTTATTCTGCTGTGTCTTGTTTCGTGCGAGACGTGTCTGCTGTGCAGCAGCGACGAACGAGCGACGGGCAAACGGTCGTCACCTGTCTCAAGAGGCTCCCCGATTTCGGGACATCGAGCCGCGCTCCCTTAAGTTGATTTCTCCAATTGCACTGCTTTCGAGGCCCTAGTGATACTAAATTTTTCCCGGAACGGCAAGCAACTTTTTTACGAAATCGCCGTCGCAGACGCTGCCCGGCCATAATTTTCCGGCGCGGCGCGAAGACAAACAGGACGACGGCGCTCGGTAAAGCGGCATGATTGGCGGGCGAGAGCCAAACTGTGTGCCGGTGAAATATAAATTTCTTGCGTGCGAATGATGATGATTATTCATGCTGACTAATGTTAGGGAGAATCTATAGGGACGCGCTGCTGCGCTCCCCCGGAAGTAGCTTCCGCTCCGTTGGCCGTGAGTGATAGGATGCACAGCAGCCATTTATGAGAAAGATGTCGGACACGGCGAAGTTGACGATTGCGGCCCTTGACGAGTTGCCGGTTGAAGTGCGGCTTGAACGTTTAGAAGCGCTCGTCGCCGCCAGCATGTCGATCAATCGCGCGTCAGGACTCGATGAGGTTCTGCAAACGATTCTCGGTCTCATCTTCACCCAACTCAACTGCGAGCGCGCCACCGTTTTTTTGCGCGATCAGCGCACGGACAAGCTCCACGCGCGACAGATGAGCGGCTCCGAACACATCGAGATTCTGCTGGAGCGCGGCGTCGGGATCGCCGGCTTCGTCGCCGAAAAGGGCGAGAGCTTGCTGATCAACGACGTGCAGAACGATCCGCGCTTTGACCGCGCCACCGACCTCCGCACCGGCTTCACGACCAAGACGATGCTCTGTGTTCCTTTGCGAAAACCGCAGGGCGCGCTACTCGGCTCGCTGCAAGCCATCAACGCGCGTTCAGGCTGGTTCACCGAAGCTGATCTCGCATACCTCGAATCGTTCGCCGCGCTGGCCGCCGTCGCCGTCGAGCGTGAGCAATTGGCGCAGGAAGCCTTGCGCTCGCATTTGATCTCGACGGAGTTGGAGTTAGCGCGCAAGATTCAACAGCGTCTGCTCCCGGCGACCGGCAAGATCGAATTGCCCAAGCCGTACTGCGCGTGGGGCATCAGCCAAGCCTGCTTCGACGTGGGCGGCGATTGCTACGACGCCATCGCGCTGCCGGGCGGCGAATGCGCCTTCTGGGTGGCCGACGTGAGCGGCAAAGGGATCGGCGCGGCGCTCTTGATGACGACGATGCAGATCGAGATGCGCGATTTGATCCGCGACCAACGCGATCTAGCGAGCGGCGTAGCAGAACTGAATCGCCGGGTCAACGCCGTCGCCCCGCTCGGCACTTACGCGACGCTCTTTCTCGGCATCCTTAATTCCGCGAAGGAACAGATGCGCTACGTCAACGCTGGGCATCTCTCGCCGCTGCGGGGCGGCGGCGAAGTGGTCGCCGCCGCGCGAGAGTTTGAGGCCGGCGGTTTCCCCATCGGGCTGCTACCGGAAAGTGAATACGAAGTCGGCGCAGCCACAGTCCGGCGCGGCGAGCGGCTCGCCGTCTTCAGCGACGGCGTCACTGATTCGGAAAACTCGGCGGGTGAGACGTTCGATGAAACGAAGATCGCAGCGGCGCTCCGGCACATGGACGTATGCGATCTCGAACGACTCGGCTGCGCGTTCTTCGACGAACTGGATCGCTTCCGCATCGGCGTCCCCGCCAAAGACGACACAACGTTCCTGCTCATCGGCCACGACTAAAGTTCAAGGTTCAAAGTTCAAAGTTCAGAGCAGATTCTAACTTTGAACTTTGAACTTTGAACTTTGAACTCCGGCTTTGAGAATCGTGTGCGTGAAGACGGCGGCGATGATGATTGCGCCGCCGATGAGCGCGTAGTTCGAGGGGCGTTCGCGGAGGAAGAGGAA
>JALZKK010000212.1 GCA_030859285.1 Acidobacteriota bacterium
TCTTCATGGTCATCACGCCGTTGAAACCGACGCGCTTCAAAGCGTTGGTCCCCGAAGAGCCAGACCCGAATCTCGATCTGAGTCTCGTGAAGCCGAACCCGCTGACCCTCGTCGTGTCGATTGAAAAAGACCTCGGCATCAAATTGAACACCGACTCTGCCGGCTCGGTCAACGACACCGGCCCGCTCTCGACGCGGCTCTCCAGCATCTTCAACGACCGCCGAAACAACCGCGCTTACAGGCCCGGCTATGAGAATCGCCTTGATGTGCCGGAAGCGGAGCGGATCGAGAAGACAGTCTTCGTCAAGGCTCCGAGATCGCTGCCTTACGGCGAAGTCGTGAAAGTGATTGATGCCATCAAGGGCGCGGGCGCGAACCCGGTCGGGCTACAGATCGACGATCTGGCGCAGTGAGTTTTTCCATCAAGACGACGAGCGGTTGCCGTCCCGTCAACGCGGTCGGCACGCTCGTCGGTTGTGTCTCTTTGCTCTGCATAATTTTATTTGGAGTTGCAAAACCGATGAAGCTCTTTCAGGCCCGGATCGCTCTGATGGCGTTGCTGGGTTTTTTTGTCGCCGTCGCCACCTCTGGCTGCGGGGCCGTCAATGGCCTGCGCGCCAAGAGCGCCTTAAACGACGGTGCGCGCGCCTACAAAGCGGGCGATTTCGACGAGGCCGAGCAGCACTTCCGCCGCGCGCTCGAACTCAACCCCGAACAGCAGAACGCGTCCTTCTTTATCGCCCGCTCCATCCACGCGCAGTACAAGCCCGGCGTCGTAGACCCGACAAACGTTGCGCGGGCGCGCGAAGCTATCGCCGCCTATCAGAAGGTCTTGGACAATAATCCCAACAATGATGAAGCCTACAACGCGATGGTTTATCTCTACCGCTCGCTCAAAGACGAGCAGAAAGAGCGCGAGTTCCTCGAAGCGCGAGCCACGAGGCAGGATAGCCCGCCGGAGAAACGTTCGCAGGCCCTGACCGTGTTGGCGAGCAAACAATGGAACTGCTCTTTCGGCATCACCGAACAGAAAGATGTGAAGGCCACCGCCACCGAAAACGGCAAGTCGGTCGTCAAGTATAAGAAGCCGGCGAATGAGCAAGATTTCGAGCGGGCGAAAAAGTGCGTCACCGAAGGCTTGAAGCTGGCCGAGCAAGCCATCAGCCTCGATGCCAACAGCGAACAGGCGTGGTCTTACAAGACTAATCTGCTCCTCGAAGCCGTCAAGCTCGCCGAGATGGACGGCAACGCCGAAGCCCGGGCCGAATACCAGACGCAAGCCGGAGCCGCCCAACAGCGCACCGCCCAACTGAACGAGATCAACAAACAGAGGCGCGAAGAGGAAGAAAAAGCTAAAGCGGCGGAAAAGGCCGCCAGCTAAACTACAGAGGCCAGAAGCCAGAGGTCAGAGGTCAGTGAAAGACAGGCTGCTTTGACCGACCACGCTTCTCAAATTTTTAGGTGATGCTCGACTTTCCCATCGAGCATCACCTATTCTTATTAGCAGTTTTCAGTTTTCAGTAAGAACCGACTGACTGAAAACTGAAAACTGATCATGATTCGCATCGAGGAGATCGTCGAGAAAGTCAGCCGCAATCATCCGCAGGCTGATTTGTCGGTGCTGCGGCGGGCTTACTTTTTTTCGGCGCGCGAGCATAAAGGACAGATGCGCGCTTCGGGCGAGCCGTATCTAGTTCATCCGCTCGAAGTGGCGAACATTCTGGCCGAGATGCGGCTCGATCATGTCTCTGTGGCGACGGGGTTGCTCCACGACGTAGTCGAAGATACGCTCGTCGAACCAGAAGCGATCCGCGAATTGTTCGGCGATGAAGTCTCGCACTTGGTCGAGGGCGTCACCAAGATCGCGCAGATCAGCCACACCTCGCGCGAAGAGCAGCAGGCCGAGAATGTCCGCAAGATGCTCTTGGCGATGGTCGATGACGTGCGCGTCGTTCTCGTCAAGCTGGCCGACCGGCTGCATAACATGCGGACGCTTCAGTACCTCAAGCCGGAGAAGCGGCAGCGGATCGCGCAAGAGACGCTCGACATCTACGCGCCCATCGCCCATCGCCTCGGGATGGGCAAAATCCGCAGCGAGCTGGAAGACCTCGCGTTTCAACATCTCCACCCGGAAGACTACCGCGCGCTCGCCTCACAACTCGAAAAACGCCGGACTGAACACAAAGCATTTTTGCGCGGCATCACGGCGCAAATTGAAGGGAAACTGCACGAGGCCGAAGTGCCGTTCGTTCGTGTCGAAGGCCGTGTCAAGCGTCTCTACTCGATCTGGAAAAAACTGAAGCGGCAGAAGATCGAGTTGGATCAAGTTTATGACTTGGTAGCGGCGCGGATCGTCACGCCGGACGAAGTGCGCCACTGCTATGCCGCGCTCGGCGTCGTGCAGAACGCTTGGCGTCCGATCCCCGGTCGCATCAAAGACTGGATCGCCACGCCGCGCGAAAATCTCTATCAATCTCTGCATACGTCCGTCATCGGTCCTGAAGGCCAATCCTTCGAGATACAGATTCGCACGGAGGAAATGCACCGCACGGCGGAAGAAGGCGTCGCCGCACACTGGAAATACAAAGAAGGCAAGCGCGGCACGCACCAAGACGATGAGGCTTTTCAGTGGCTGCGTTCGCTCGTCGAGTGGACTCAAGAAGTCAAAGACTCGCGCGAATTTTTCGAGACGCTCAAGCTCGACCTTTATCCGAAAGACGTTTACGCCTCGACGCCGAAAGGCAAGATCATTCAACTGCCGCGCGGCGCGACGCCGATTGATTTTGCTTACGCCATTCACACCGAAGTCGGGAACACCTGCACCGGCGCGCGTGTCAACGGGCGGATCGTCCCCTTGCGGACGCCGATCCAGAACGGCGACGTGGTCGAGATTCTCACCTCGCCCAACACGCATCCTTCGCGCGACTGGCTGAACTACGTCGTCACTTCCAAAGCGCGCAATCGCGTTCGCCACTGGGTCGCCGATCAGCAGCGCGCCGAATCAATCGAGATCGGGCGCAAGCTCTTCGAGAAAGAAGCCGCGCGTTTCAACCTCTCGCCGAAGAAACTCTTGAACGACAGCGACGGCGAGTTTAAGAAGGTCGCCAACGACTACGGCTTCGGGCGCACCGAAGACCTCTTGGCCGCCATCGGTTACGGCAAACTCGTCCCGCGCAACGTCATCGCGAAATACCTCGGCCCCGAAAAATTCACCGAGCTAAACGAAAAGAAAGAATCACGCCTGCGAAGCGGCGTGCAGGCCGTCAAGCGTCTGATTCGTTTGGGCGACGACGCGATCACGGTGCGCGGTGTGGACGATCTCTTAGTCACACGCGCGCGTTGCTGCAACCCCGTCCACGGCGAGGCGATCATCGGCTACGTCACACGCGGCAAGGGCGTCGCCGTCCACGCCGAGCGTTGTGTGAACGTCAAGCAGTTGCTCGTCAACCCCGAACGCATCGTCGAAGTCGAATGGGCAGGCAAGTCCGATCACGCGGCCTATGCCGTCAAACTCTTGGCGACAACGGAGAACCGCACCGGCATGATCGCCGACGTGACCAACGCCATCAAAGACATCAAGACCAACATCCGCGCTTCGACAGCGGCGGTCGCGCCCGACAATCAAGGCCGCATCGAAGTCACCGTTGAAGTCTTCGATGTCAAGCACCTCGACAAAGTGATCCGCTCGATCCGCAACGTCCCCGGCGTCCTCGATGTCGAACGCTTGCAAGGCGCAGCCTAACGCCGTTTGCGTCAATAGCGTTCAGGCAACAGAAAATAGACAGGATTTACAAGATTGACGGGATGAAGGCGCGCGACGCTTTGTATTCCTTTCATCCTGTTAATCCTGTCTATTTTTCTGATTGGTATTGGCGAGAGCCTGCATCGCTTTACCGCCACGTCTTGCTTTTGTTAAAATCCGCGTTTCGTTTTTAGAGGTTGAAAGAAGGGGATTCTCACTGTGAAGCAGATCATCTCTACCGAGCGTGCGCCGCAAGCCATCGGGCCGTACTCGCAAGCCGTCGTCATCGGCGATATGGTGTTCACGTCGGGGCAAATCCCGCTCGTGCCGGAGACCAGCGTCTTCGTCGAAGGCGATATTGCGGAGCAGACCGAGCAAGTCTTGAAGAATCTCTCGGCGGTGCTGGAAGCAGCCGGCGCGGGACTCGACAGCGTGGTGAAGACGACCGTTTTTCTCGCGGACATGAGCGACTTCGCTCAGATGAACGAAGTCTATGGGCGCTTCTTTCAACATGATCCGCCCGCGCGCTCGACTGTACAGGCTGCCCGCTTGCCGCGTGACGCCCGCGTTGAGATCGATGCGATTGCGTTGATTAAAAAGGAAAAGTGAGGGAATAGAAATGATGAATGCGGAATGATGAATATCACGACGGCCAGCGTTTCATTCATCATTCCGCATTCATCATTAGTTTGTTAGGCTGCTTTCGCGACTTTGCCGCCCTTGATGCAAGTGGTACAAACCCGCATCCGCACCGCGCCGCCTTGCGGTCGTTGCGTGCGAATCTCTTGCAAATTCGGGTTAAAGCGGCGCTTGGTGCGATTGTTCGCGTGAGAGACGTTGTTGCCGAATTGCGGCCCCTTGCCGCAGACTTCGCATCGTTTTGCCATGATTGCTGATCTTCCTCCAGACATTGAAAAAGCGCGTCGTTCTCGCTCGCCGAAACATCACAGAGAAGCGCTCGACGCATCAAAGAAACGAAGTTTATAGCAGACAGTTTTACGTCAGGTCAAGCGAGCCGCCTCGCGGGCTTGGTTGTTGGCTGGTCAACATTTAAGGAGCAGAAAATAAAATGCCTAGATTCACCAAACAGATGGCCGCCCTCGGCTTAGTCTTGTCCTTCGCGCTCACCTTCGCTGCTTGCAATCGCAACGCCAGCGGCGGCACGACCGAGCGCGATGTGGCCGCCGCCGTCAACGGCAAGAAAATCACGATGCGCGAGGTTGATCAGATCATCGGCCAGCAAACTCGCGGCCAGCAGACGCAGCTCTCCCCGCTTGAATTGGCGGCGGCCCGCCTCCAAGTCCTCGACGGCCTTGTGCAACAAGAAGTGCTGTTCCAGCGCGCCGAGAAAGAGAAACTGATCCCGTCGGAGGACGAAGTGACGCAATTTATCAACGCGCAGAAGCAACAAGCGCGGATGACCGACGAGGACTACCAACAGATGCTCCGCGAGTCGAACCAGACCGAGCAGGCGTTGCGCGAAACGGCGCGCAAGACCATCGCCATCCAGAAACTGCAAGAGAAAGCGGTCGGCAACATCAGCATCAAGGATAGTGAGGTCGAGAATTATTACAACAGCAACAAAAACCTTTTCGTGAAGGCGCGCGGCGTCGCGCTCTCAGTGCTGGTCGTCGATCCGAATGACAACGGAATGCAGGACGACGCGAAAAGCCCGGCGGAGGCGAAAGTCAAGATCGATACTATTTATCAACAACTCAAGAATGGAGCGGACTTTGCCACCGTCGTGCGTGCGCGCAGCGAAGACCCGCGCACCAATGCCTCCGGCGGCAATATCGGCGCGGCCTCCGAAGATGAACTCAAGCAAAGTGGCTTCCCGCCAGAGTTAGTCGCAAGGCTCTTCAACTCGATGCAGGTCGGCGACATCACCGAGCCGGTGCAGACGCCCGACGGTCGTTGGTCCATCTTCAAGCTCACAGGCCGTCAACTCCAAAACGAGAACTTGACGCTCGACAGCCCCGGCGTCCGCGATCAGATCAAGGAAGCGCTCATTAACCAACGCCGCACGCTCCTTAACGAAGTGTTGATGCGACAGGCCACCGCCGAAGCAAAGGTTGAAAACTACATGGCGCAGGACATGCTCAAGAACTCAAACAACCTGAGCAGTATGCGCCCAGCAGGAGCGCCGACCGCGAACGCCCCCACCAACCCGCAGGCCACCGTCGCGCCCGCCGCAACAACCAGCCCGGAAGCGAAATAAAACGGTGATGAGTGACGAGCGACAAGTTGAAAATCGAAAACCTGTCTTAGCTCATCACTCGTTACTCGCCATTCGTCACTGCTTTTATGCTTTTTCGTCTCTCAGAAGTTCACAAATCATATGGCGCGCAGGATGTGTTGCGCGGCGCGTCTTTGCAGATCAATCCGGGCGAGCATGTCGGATTGGTCGGGCGCAACGGCGCGGGCAAGACCACGCTGTTTCGTTTGATTAGCGGCGAGGAGACGCCGGATTGTGGCGACGTGGTGCGGGCGCGCGGGATGCAACTCGGCCTGCTCGAACAGCATGTGCATTTCGAGGCGGGCGCGACTGTGCATGAATCCGCGCTCGCTGCCTTCGGACGGTTGCAGGGGATCGAACATGACATGCACGAGCTTGAACACCGCATGGCCGAAGCGCCCGACGACTTGGATAAAGTGCTTGAGCGGTACAGCGATCTGCAACACGAGTTCGAGCGCGAGGGCGGGTTTGAATATGCGGCGCGGGCTGAGGCGATCTTGCAAGGCGTCGGCTTCA
>JALZKK010000251.1 GCA_030859285.1 Acidobacteriota bacterium
CGGCACGCGACTGTCCGAACAGCCGATCCACAAGTAGTCCGGCGACTGCTGATGTGACAACCGCCGGAAAAATTCCGGATCGGCAGCGCTGATCTCCGCCGCCCAAGTCCGGTTCTTTTCAAGTAAGTAGTTCAAGTTCTCCATACTAATGCCTTGCAATAATCAATTCGCGATTGCGTCGCCCCAGAGTCGAAGGCCATAGGCGGGCAGGGGCGTGTGCCGCCCGTCACCTCTGGCCCGTTGCTTTTCGTTTGTCGTTCAGCGATTACTGACGAGCGGTCGCCAGAAATTGGCAAGGCGTTTGCCGCTGGCGGTTTGCAGGACGCTCATCAGGCCGATGTAGCCGTAGCCAAAAAAGAAAAGCGCGAGAAACGGGATCGTGCCGTAGAGTCCCATGCGAAAGGCGTAGAGTATCGCGCAGAAGAAATAGACGGCGAAGCTCAGTTCGAGGAGCGGCAGCCAACCCCGCTTGCGTTTGTATTTCTTGGCCTTCCACGTCGCATCGTGGTCGCCCTCGACTTGGTACTTGGGCGTGCGAACGAATTCAGACTTGACGCCGAGCAAGGCTTCGAGGACGGCGCGCGCGTTCGAGAAAGCGAGGCCGATGCCGATTGCCATGACGAGCGGCAGATGCAGCAACCGCTTAGTCGGCGAGTGCGCGCGGTCGAGATACCAGACCGCCGAGCCGTAGAACAGCACGACCGAGACGGTCGAGAAAAACAGCAGCGGCACGTCAAAGACCATCAGGTGATAAAAACCCTGATTGTAGCGGACGAGCAGGAGCGGGAATTGCAGGAAGCTCGCGACGATCATTAGCGGATAACTGATATTGCCGGTCATGCGGAAAAACATTTCCAACTTGACGCGCAACGGCAAATCCGCGCGCCAGATGCGCGGGTACAATTTGATCCCGACCTGCATCACGCCTTTGGCCCAGCGTCGCTGTTGAGCTTTGAAGGCGTTGATCTCAACCGGAATCTCTGCCGGCGCATCTTCGTCAAGTAAATAGACGAAACGCCAGCCCATCAGTTGCGCGCGGAAAGAGAGGTCGGTGTCTTCGGTGAGCGTGTCGTGCTGCCAACCGCCGGAGAGTTCAATCGCGCGGCGACGCCATATCCCTGCTGTGCCGTTGAAATTGAAGAAGCCGCCGGTGCGGTTGCGGACGGTCTGTTCAATGACGAAGTGGCCGTCGAGCATAATCGTCTGCAAGCGCGTCAGCAAATTATACGAGCCGTTGATGTGGGACCAACGCATCTGCGCGCAGCCGACCGTCTCGTCCGTGAAGAAGTGAACTAGCTTTCGCAAACAGTCAGGCTTCGGCACGAAGTCCGCGTCGAAGATCGCGAGCAACTCGCCCTTCGCCAACTCCGTCCCATTCTTCAACGCGCCCGCCTTGAACCCGGTGCGATCCGCGCGGTGAATGTAACGAATATCAAAGCCCTCGCGTTGGTATTTCTCAACAGTCGCGCGCGCCAAGCCCACAGTCTCATCGGTCGAATCATCGAGGACTTGGATTTCGAGCCGTTCGCGCGGGTAATCGATCTGCGTCACGGCGCGCAGCAGACGCTCGACGACGTACATCTCGTTGAAGAGCGGCAATTGCACCGTGATGTGTGGCAGAGTTTCTTCACTAAAATAGGCTCTCGGTTGCGGCTCGATGTGGCGGTAGCGCCAGAAGTCCCAGACCTGCTTGATGCGGTACGCGCCGTAGATGGCGAGGACGCCGAGGATCGTGAAATAGAGAATCAGCACCGTCCAGTCAAACGTGTCCAACTGGTACAACGGGCTGATGTTGAACTCCGTCTTCTTCACCATGTCATCGACGAACTTCGTCTGCACTTCTTCATACAGACGCCGCAACTCTTCCGCCGACTGTGCCGCCAGTAAAAACATACTCATTAAGTTCGCTCTTCAAGCTCCTCATCCGCCCCGGCGAGAGGCCAGAGCGGAGAGCGGCGAAAAACGCCTCCCCACACACAACGGGCAGCGTCTCGCTCCGCGTGGAGGACGCTGCCCTGATTCGACGTCGCGCATTGTAACTTAAGCAACGCCGCGCCGACAATGCGGCAATCATTAGATGCTCAGGATGAGGCGGCAAGCAAGGATGTACACGGAGGGATGAAGTAGAGCAGCCCGATCAGCCAGTCTTGCTTCCGCCTTCATCCTTCCGCCTTGCTTTTAGAGACCCGCTCCGTAACCGCTGCCGCCCGCCGGAGGCGGAGGGGGCGGCGGCATCCCGCCATAATTGACCGGCGGCGGAGGCGGCGCTACGCCCGGACGGTTCTTGCCGAAGATCGCCGCGCCGATCAAACCGCCGACGGCGGCAAGGATGACATAGACGACGAGACTCATGATGCCGGTCAGGAAAAAGAGCAGGAATCCGGTGACCGGCATCTCGATGCCCCGCTCCCGGAGTTGATCGATTTGCATTTCGAGGGCGGCGCGGCTCACCACATAAGCCAGCGGGATACCAATCACCAGATAGATCAGCCCGCCGACCACGCCGGCGATCAAGCCGAGCATCGCGCCATCGGAAATTTGCAGCGGCCCTGTGGATTTCTTCGTGTAGAGATATACGGCCAGCACGCCGGCCCCAATCGGCCACAAACAAGAACAGCACCCCGCCCCGGCGACTGCCGACGAAGCCAGTGCGGTTAAGATCGCCAGCAGCCCTAGAGCGCCACCGGCGACGACTGCCGCTTTCGTCTTTTCATTCATTTTTTTACCCTCGCTAAGAGTGATTGATAGAACTTTCGTGGACTTGTGAACAGAGCCAAGAACGCGCACAGCGGTGTTGACGAATGAATCGCCCTGCTTCCGTCAAGTGTTCGTCAAAGAACTGGTGGCCGGCTTCGACGCAGAGCTGTGCGAGAACCGCCGCAGTCCTCTCGTCTGGACGAGATCGACGAGTCCCGGCATGACGAAGAACACTGCACCCGCGCCCAAGAGCGCGCCGGTCAGCAAGCGCGACGTGTGCGTGTTCTCCCACAAGCCGAAGAAGGTGAGCGAGAAATCGATGACGGCGGGCGCGGCGACGAGGACGAGCCATCTGCGCGGCGGCGCGTCCGTTCTTTTTAACGAGCGCATCAACGGATAACACAGCACACCCACAGCGCATCCCGCATAGACGCCCACGCAACGCGCACAGACCGCCAACGGATGTTCGTGCCAGTAAAAAGATCGCGCTGGTATCTGATGGCAAATTTGTCCGAAGACTCCGTACAAAACTGCCGCCGTCAATTGGTGTCCACGCTCCAACGCCCACGGGGCCGCGAATACCAACGAGACGAACGCCAACGCGCACGCCGCCGCCACGCCCCACACAAGAATCGCCCGCTGTGACAATGACTCCCGCCCCACGACCTGCGGCACGTAGCATTGCGGATTGCGGATTGCGGATTGCGGATTTGAAGAATTAAAGAAGCTCATATTTGTTTGAGGTCAGATAGCCAGCCGTCTTTCAATCCGCAATCCGCAATTGAAGTGTCCGCAATCTAAAATCTGATAACGGTGTCCGGCCCGCCCTCGACGTGGACGGTATCGACGAAGCGGATGTGGTGTGATTCCGTCGTCATAATGAGAGAGTGTGTGCGCTTGCCCGCGCCGAAGAAACGGACGCCGCGCAAGAGCGCGCCATCGGTGACACCCGTCGCCGCGAAGATGATCTTTTTACCGGGCGCGAGGTCTTGCGTGTCATAGACCTTCTTGTGATCGCTGATGCCCATCTCTTTAAGGCGGCCTAAGACTTCGTCCTGCGGCGGCACTTTGTCTTTATCGACGCCGAGCTTTTCCGGATCGAAGCAGAGCCGCGCTTGTATCTCGCCGTTGAGACATTTCAGCGCGGCGGCGGTCAAGACGCCTTCGGGCGCGCCGCCAATGCCGATCAAGGCGTGGATGTTGGTCCCCGCCACCGCCGCCGAAATGCCGGCAGAGAGATCGCCGTCGCCGATCAAGCGGATGCGCGCGCCCGCGGCGCGGACTTCCTGAATCAATTTTTTATGGCGCGGGCGATCCAACACGATCACGGTCAAGTCATCCACGTCGCGCCCCAACCGCCGCGCGATGTTCTTGAGATTGTCTTTGACCGGAGCGTCGAGATCAATTGCGCCGCGACACGACGGCCCGACCACGATCTTGTCCATGTAAATGTCGGGCGCATTCAATAGTCCGCCGCGCTCGGAAGCCGCCAGCACCGCAATCGCGTTGTTCGCGCCGACCGCACAGAGATTGGTCCCTTCGAGCGGATCGACGGCAATATCGACTTCCGGGTGCAGATCATCATCCGGCGGCGGCTGTTGCCGCGAGCCTTGGCCGATCTCCTCGCCGATGTAGAGCATCGGGGCTTCGTCGCGCTCGCCCTCGCCGATCACGATCCGCCCGCGCATCGGCACGGTGTCCATCACCTCGCGCATTGCCTCGACCGCCACCTGATCCGAATACTTGCGGTCGCCCTGCCCCATCGTCCGCGCCGCCGCAATCGCCGCCGCCTCGCACACGCGCAGGAAATCCAACGAGAGATGCTCAGTCTGCAACTCCAACCCCATGCTTTTTATTCTCCCGATTTCACAGAATCAGCGACGCGAAAGTGTCTCTGCACCCGACGCACGCTGGAAGAAGAGCGCCGCCATACTAGCAGAGCGAGCGCGGAATTTATAGAGGTCACCGCAGCACAGGCAGCGGTTTTGCGCTTTCATTTAACCGCTCAGAGACGAACATCGACGGCAGAAGTGTTCCGCGAAATCATGCGAAACGACACGCAGGCAGATGAGTGATTCGTGCAGGTTCATGTAATCTTCTAGCGATGATTGATCCAATTTACAAACAGGTCTTATCAGCGCGCCGCATATTCTCAACTCAAAGGGAAAATGTGATGCCAGTAGCGAGCGTGATTTCAAGGTTGGCACTGTGCCTCAGCGTTAGTGTCCTATCCTTGCTAATGTCATTCGCCAGTGTGCTTGCCATTCACAGGACGCAGAACTTCAGCACATTCACCGCATCACAGACACCGAAGCGGCAGCATGAGCAGAATGTGAAGCAGAGGCGCGCGAAGAAAAGCCGTCCCGATGTGATCTTCGTGCCGACCCCGCCGGAGACGGTAAACGAGATGCTGCGCTTGGCCGAGATCACGCCGGGCGATGTGTTGTACGACTTGGGCAGCGGCGACGGACGCATTCCCATTCAAGCGGCGCGGCTATACGGCATCCGCGCCGTCGGCATCGACATCGATCCCAAACTGATCGCGTTGGCCGAAGAGCGTGCGCGACAAGCCGGCGTCGCCGACCGCGTGCGGTTCTTGCAAGCCGATCTATTCCGCACCGACATCAGCGAAGCGACCATCGTCACGCTCTATTTGTCAGACAGACTCAACTTGCTCTTGCGTCCTAAACTCTTGCGCGAGTTGCGGCCCGGCACACGCATCATCTCGCACGACTTTCGGATGGGTGATTGGGAGCCGGAGCAAACGGTCAGAGTCTCATGGCTCAACCTCTTCCGCACCGTCTATGTCTGGAACGTGCCGGCAAACGGTCGGATCAAGCAGCGGTGAGTCTTCCGGCTTGAAATTGTCTGGACTGTGCCTTTGCTATGTGTCGGCAGGACAGAGATCGCCAGAGAGGCGAGTGGGATCAGATCGGCTAATCGGTTGGAAGTGGCTCGCAGAATGAGGACGGCGATGTTGTATCGAGATAAGTTTTGCTGGAAGGAGAGATTCCGATCAACGGTAACGAAGACCTCAAACTCCGCTTCCGCCAGAGACAAGAGTTGACCGTTCTTGATGCCGGCCCAACCCATCTGCGGGACGGTCTTGACCTCATGCGGACTGAGTTCTTCGGCGCATCGTCGGTCAACACACTCGTCTAACAAT
>JALZKK010000298.1 GCA_030859285.1 Acidobacteriota bacterium
AGCGCCGGATGTTGGAGCCGCGCGAGCAGTTGAGCTTCACGCTCAAATTGCTTGAGCAGATGTTCGTCTGCGGAATGAGTCTCCTTCAACGCGACAATGGTGTTGAGCCGTTGGTCGATGGCTTCATAGACCGTCCCCATCCCGCCCTGACCGAGTTGGCGGACGATGCGGTAACGGTTTTGCAGCACGGTGTCTGAGGTCAACATATCTGTGCTGGTAATGGCGCAAAGCCGGGAGAATTATTGAGCCACGAATGAACACGAATGGACACAGATGAAGAAGACATCTCAGCTTCATCTGCTCTATGCAGTTTCGTGTGCATTCGTGTCATTCGTGGCTGACTCCCGTTCTTGAACCACTACCTCTGTGTCGGAAGTGCGACGCGGCGTGCGGCGATGTCGAGCGCGTCCGCAAATCGCTCGATTTGCGGGCCACCGCCTTGCGCCATATCGGGGCGACCGCCGCCGCGCCCGCCCAAGAGCGCGCAGGCTTCGCGCATCAGTGCGTTCATATCGCCGGGCGCATCTGCCGCGCGAGCGAAGACGATGCGAGCCGTCTCGCCGTCGTGCGAGCCGAGCAGTGCGATGGTTGATGGGCGTTCGATCAATGCGAGCGCGAGGCGCTTCAACGAGTCGGCGTCGCGGCCTTCGAGGATGCGGGCGACGAGCCGGGCATCGCCGATGATTTGTGCGGTAGCGATTAGTTCTTCAGCCTCGACGCGGATTGCGATCTCTTCGAGCGTGCGAACATGACGAGCGAGGCGTCTGTTCTCCTCTAACGTGCGTTCGACGAGAGCGGGCGCATCATCGCGGGGCGCGCTGAAATGTGCGGCGACGGCGCGGGCCGTGTGATGCGCGCGGCGATAGTCTGAGAGGGCGCGGCCACCGGCGACGAACTCAATGCGCGTCATGCCTTTGGCGCGCTGCCAATCGCGGACGGCAAGCAGCCCGACTTCGCCGGTGTGACGCGCGTGCGTGCCGCCGCAAGCGTTGAAGTCGAAGCCTTCGATCTCGATGATCCGCAATTCGCCCGTGCGTGCGGAATCTCTCCGCAACGGCAGGCGTGCGGCTGCTTCCGGCGTCACTTGATGAATCTTCAACGGGCGGTCTTCCCAGATGATCCGGTTGGCGAGATCGACGGCCTGCTCGATGCGCTCAAGCGAAGGCTCAGGCAGTTCGAGATCGATCTCGGAAGCAGTTTCCATCATGCGAAAGCTGTGCGTCGGAGCGTCGAAGAGTTGGACGAAGGCTTGCGACAGAATGTGTTGGCCGGTGTGCTGCTGGATGTGATCGAGACGACGAGACCAATCCACACGGCCTTGCACCGCCGCGCCTTCCGCGAGCGTCGCGCCTTCGATGACGTGCAGCACGCCTGCGTCTTCCATGTCAATACATTCGACGACGCGCGCGCTGTCGAGTGTGCCGGTGTCAGACAATTGGCCGCCGCCGGTCGGGTAAAATGCGGTGCGGTCGAGCAGGACGGCGGGGCGCATGTCCGCCGTCTCGCTCAAACGAACAACACGGGCATCGAACACGGCCAAGTGTGAGTCAGTGTAATAGAGGCGTTCGGTGATGCTCATGGCTTTGAATTTCGCTCTGTCGCTGATGTTCGGACGGTCAAGTTTTTACCACAGAGGACACAGAGAGGCACAGAGGAAATGATGGACCAGAAACGATGAATGACGAATGACAGACAGACTCTCATCCGTCCGCTATGTTTTCCTCTGTGTCCTTCTTTGACAGCAGTGCGGGCGGTGCGGATAATCGCGCGGCTGTTAGACGTATCTCCTGCGCTTGAACCTTACTCGCAGACAACACATTCGGAGTCGTCACATGAAAACTCGGATCGGTAGGCCGTTATCTCTGCTGTCGCACGCACTCGTTTGCGCGCTGTTGCTGTGGGGTGCGTCCGTCGCGCTCGCGCAAGCTGCCGCGCCGTATCGCATCGCTTATCAGCTTTCGATGCCGCGACCGGCGACGCATTTGTTCGAGGTGCAGATCGAGATTGAGACGCCTGCGCCCGTCGCAGCGATTGACGTGCAGATGCCGAAATGGTCGCCGGGCCGTTACGCAGTTTACGACTTCGCAAAGAACGTGCAAGAGTTTAACGCTGCATCCGGCGTCTGCCCGCCCGTAGCGAAATGTGAGCGCGGGCCGTCGTTGCCGATCACGCGTGTTGACACGCAAACTTGGAGCATTCAGACGCGCGGCGCAACTGGCGTGACCGTCGCTTACAAAGTCTTCGCCGATGATCTCTCCGGCACGTTCTCACAACTCGACGAGCGGCACGCCAATTACAACGGCGCGTCTGTCTTCGCTTACGTCGTCGGTCATAAGCCCGATCCGGTGACGCTCCGCATCGAGCCGCCGCCGGGCTGGCGCGTCGTCAACGGGTGGACTGAGCAGACTGATCAGCGCGAGTGGCGATTTCCAAACTACGATCTCCTGATCGACACGCCGACCGAGATCGCGCCGAATTGGACGTTGGATGAATTCACAGTTGACGGCAAAAGTTATCGCGTCGTCATTCATTCGTTCGCGGACGAGCGCGGCCAGCGCAAGTCTCTAGTGCGCGACATCGAAAAGATCGTCCGCGCCGAAATCGCCATGTGGGGCCAGCCCGAACTCGACTCGTACACATTCCTCATGCATTTTGGCGACGAAAAGAGCGGCGACGGGATGGAGCATCTGACCTCGACGCAGATCATCACGCCCGGAGCGTTAGGGGACCAACAGGGCTACGAAGATGCGCTCGATACCGCCGCGCATGAGTTTTTTCATGTCTGGAACGTCAAACGCCTGCGACCTGTCGAACTCGGCCCGTGGGATTTCACGCGCCCCTTGAACACGCGCAGCCTGTGGATCGCCGAAGGCATCACGAATTATTACGGTCATCTGATGCAGCGCCGCGCCGGATTATGGAGAGACGAGCATCTCTACCGCGCGCTCGCTGGCCAGATCGCGGCGATTGAGAACGCACCCGGCAGCCGCCTGATGAGCGCGGAAGAGTCTTCGCTGCTCGCGCCCTTCATCGACGGCGCGCCGCACGCGCAAGAGACCAATCTGCGGCAGACCACGATCAGCTACTACATCAAAGGCGAGACGCTCGGCCTCGTCCTCGATCTTTTGATTCGCGGGAAGACGAACGGCGGGCGTTCGCTCGATGACGTGCTGCGCCGGATGTACGAAGAATTTTATTTGCAGAGTTCTAACTCGTCTTACTACCTACGTGGGCGCGGCTTTACGACAGATGATTTTATGCGCGCCGCGTCGGAAGTCGCGGGCATGGACTTCACGGATTTCTTCGCGCGTCATGTGCGCGGCGTCGAGCCGCCGCCTTACGATGAAGCCCTCACGCAAGTCGGCCTCAAGTTAGTGAAGGGCGAAGCCAGTTCCGCGAATCAAGCGGGGCGCGCTTACCGCATCGAAGAATTAAAAGAAGCCTCGACGCCAGCGCGCGAGCGGCGGCGCGCGTGGCTGAGAGGCAGGAGGCAGGAGCAGGAGGCAGAGGGCAGGAGCAGGAGGCAGTAAAAACATTCTGGCTCGTTTGCACTCTTGAATAGATTGGCTTTTTAATCAATAGATGTTCCGATGAATAAGAGAAACGACGGTCCTTGCCTCGCCCACCGTCAAGTGGACACACTTCTGCCTGAGTACCAGCCTCAGACGAAGATACGG
>JALZKK010000307.1 GCA_030859285.1 Acidobacteriota bacterium
CGGTGACTTCCTCCGGATAATTCTTCGGGTCAGGGACGAGAGTTGGATGGGGGTCGATTTGCCAATTTGTCGAGGGTGTAAATTCTTTTGTGTAAATGACCGCCGCCATCGCTCCGCTCGGCTGCCGCAGCGAGAAGGGCAACATGAAGCCGGTCAAAGTTTTAGCCTTTCGACAAAGGCGCGCAGGACGGTCGGCCGGAAAAGCCATTTACACAAAATATCTGACACCTCCCGCGAAAGCCTTCATAGTTGTAGAAGAAGAACAGTCGGTCGCGCACAATGGGGCCGCCAATGGAGCCGCCGAAGACGTTGCGGAGAAGCGCCGGCCGCTCGACGCCGTCCTTGTTGTTGAAAAAGTCGTTGGCAGTCGTCACGGTGTTGCGGTGGTATTCGTAGAGCGAGCCGTGAAATTCATTTGATCCCGAACGGGTGATGAGCGAGATTTGCGCGCCGGAGGAGCGTCCCTGATCGGCGTTGGCATTGGTCGTCGTGACGCGAAACTCTTGCAGCGAGTCGGGCGTCGAGCGCAGCACGCTGGCGAAGGCTTCGCCAGTGTTGATGTTCAAGCCGCTCTGCTGTTCGTTGACATCCACGCCGTCGAGCGTGATGTTGGATTGATCGGCGCGTCCGCCGTTCACGTAGCCGTCGCGCGTCACGCCGGGCTGGAGCGAGAGCAGCCCGACGGGATTGCGCGCGTTGAGCGGAAGCTGCTCGATGCGCCGGCCCTCGAAGGCCGTGCCGATGGTCGCATCCGTCGTGTTGAGCGGCGCGTCGGTCGTCGCCGCCACGCTGACCACTTCGGAGATGTTGCCGGCTTCGAGCTGCACATCAATCGTCACCGGCGTGTCCACGAGCGCACGCACGTCCGTGACCGATGCTTTCTTGAAGCCGGTGGCTTCGGCCTCGACGCGGTAAGTGTCAGGAGGGACGGCGGTGAAAACATAGCCACCTTCTTCGTTGGAAATTTGTGTGCGGGAAAAATTCTTCTCGACGTTGGCGAGCGTGACGGTCGCGCCGGCGACCACGTTGCCTTGCTGGTCTCTAACTGTGCCGTTGACCGTCGAAGCGCCGGATTGCGCGAACGCGCTGCCGGTCAGCAGCAGCGTTAGCAGTAACGCGAATGCCGCGCTGCTGCGGGGAATGAGCTGTCTATTCATGGTGGGCCTCCAGATGTAGGTTGCAAAGGCGATGCACAGGAATGTTCGGTCAAAAATACCAAGCAACGTTTGTTCCACTGTGAGGCAGATACCAGAAACGATCTTAAGATTGAGACAACATGAGTTTTAAGCAAACCAGTGCGGGATGCGAGCCAGCAGCCATATCCGAAAAAATAGCAAAAGATTCAAAATTTTGGATAAAGCTGAACAGCTTCGCGTTTCGAGTTGAAGACATTTGTTTTTAACTCGAAACGCTATTCGATAGTGTCGAGCAGGTGGCCGAGCTTGTTTTTCTTGGTGCGGAGGTAGTGCATCGCGGCTTCGGAGGATTGGACTTCGAGGGGGACGCGCGCGACGACTTGGAGGCCGGCGTCTGTGATGGCTTGCAGCTTGAGCGGATTGTTCGACATCACGCGGACTTGGCAGAGACCCAAGTCGAAGAGGATTTCGGCGCACTGGCGATACTCGCGCAGGTCGATGGCGAAGCCTAAACGCTCGTTGGCTTCGACCGTGTCGGCTCCTTCGTCTTGCAAGGCGTAGGCGCGAATCTTGTTGATGATGCCGATGCCGCGTCCTTCTTGCAGTTGATAGACGATGACGCCGCGCCCTTCCTGTTGGACGAGTTGCATGGCGCGGTGCAATTGCGGGCCGCAGTCGCATTTCAAGGAGCCGAACACGTCGCCGGTCAAACATTGCGAGTGGATGCGCGCGAGCGTCGGCGTGTCGCGGCGCAAGTCGCCTTTGAAGAGCGCGACGAATTCTTCGTCGGAGGCGAGCGAGCGGTAGCCGGCGATCTGAAACTCGCCGTACTCCGTCGGCAAGCGCGCCACCGAGACGCGCTCGACCGACAACTCCAGCGGCGGCGCGCAGGAAGTTGTCTGACCTGTGGCTTCTGCTTCTTTCAACTTCAGAGACTCCTCGATTCCGTTCAGCCCCAACGCTGCTCCCGGCAAAAAAACTTTCCGCGCGCACAGATTCTTCATTGCCAGATGCGGAGAACGATCTATAATCCGCCGCAGATTATGTGGCATCTCGCGGCCAGCAACAAGAACACAGACCTTTGCGAGTGAGAGATGGCGGAAGATGAACTGCACAAGACGCTGCCCCCGTCGCCGCGATTGGCGGCGCAGGAACGCCGGCCCGCGCTGGTCTTCTTACAGGGCGAACTGATGGCGGCCCCGATCCCGCTTGAACGCGACGAGGTGGTGTTAGGCCGCGCGCTCGAAGCCGACGTGCGCGTGAACGACGCCCGCGCCTCGCGCCGGCACGCACGCATTAGGACGGAGCGCGACGCGGCGACCGGCGAGGCGCGCTACCGGATCAGCGATCTCGGCTCGACCAACGGCACACTCTTGAACGGGCGGACAGTCGCCGACGCTTTTCTCCGAGACGGCGACAAGCTGACCATCGGCGAACACTTGCTCCGCTTCGATCTGCTCGACGACATCGACCGCGAGTTCCAACGCCAAATCTATCGCCTGCTCGCACACGACGAGTTGACCGGACTCTTGACCAGTAAATCTTTCTTCTCAGAACTGCGCCGCGAAGCCGCGTGCGCCGAAGTTGAGGGCCGACCTTTCTGCGTCCTGATGATGGACCTCGACCACTTCAAAGGGGTCAACGACACTTACGGCCATCTCGTCGGCAGCCAGACGTTGGCAGAAGTCGGCGCGCTGATCACGTGTGCGCTCAGGGCGGGCGACGTGGCCGCGCGTTTCGGCGGCGAAGAGTTCGCGGCCTTTCTGCTCGACGCCGACTGCGCTCAAGCCCTCGTCGCTGCCGAGCGCGTCCGCTCCAACATCGAAGCCCATGCTTTCTCCGCCGCCCGCCACGGCGCGCTGCCCGCCATCGGCTCGCCGCCGACGCACCGCATCACAATCAGCGTCGGCGTCGCCGTCTTCCCCGACGACGCGCGCGATCCGATCAAGCTCGTCGAACTGGCCGACACCGCGCTTTACCACGCCAAGAACGCAGGCCGCAACCGCGTCAGCTTCTTCTGCTCTGGCGAAAGCGTCCCGCGCGAATTGTCGCCGCGCGCCGTGAGCAGCTAGAAGGCAATCGGCTGAGCCGAAGGCAAAAGGCAAGCGGCAAAAGGCAAAAGAGGGGATAGAGAAACTGTCATTCACTTTTGCCTTTCGTGGTTACGCCGTGCGATCTTGCTGAAACTTGCCTGCGCTCGGCGCGTGTAATCGCGAGGAAGGAGTAAATCAGTAAAGGTGAAAATT
>JALZKK010000354.1 GCA_030859285.1 Acidobacteriota bacterium
CCGGCGATCACGCCGTCAACCAGCAAGTCAGTCAACAAACCGGGCGGCATTTGCGCGTTGACGAACTCTCCGAGCGTGCCGAAGCCCGCGTCGATCAAGTCCATCGGCAATTGCGCCCACGTGAAGATCGCTTGAAAGACAAGCAGCATCACAAGCAGCAGAATCACAGGGCCGAAGAATCTGTGCGTCACCACGCGGTCGATGCGCTCCGTCGCGTTGGCGCGCGCCTTCGCGTCGCCCGCCACGTCTTGCCGCACGACGCCTGCCGCGACTTGCTCGATCCAACCGTAGCGCGCCAGCAACGGCTCTTGCCACCACGCGGAATTACCCTCGGCGAGCCGCGCACGCGCTTGTTCGATCTCCGGCTGCCGCGCCGTCACTTCAGCCATCAACTCTTCGCCGTAAAGTTCGAGCAATGCGCGATAACGTTTGATGTGATCGTCGTGCGTCGTTGCCGTTCCATTTGACTGGCCGTTGTGCGTGCCGGCCAGCGCCGACAACTCCCGTTCGGCCTGCTCGGAAAGTCGCCAACCCGCGCCCGGCCCGCGCGCCCCGGCGACCTTGACGATGGCTCGCGCCAGCGCATCAAGGCCGCGCCGCTCTTTCGCTACTACCGGCACGACCGGCGCTTTGAGCGCGACGGAGAGACGCGCAGCATCAATCGCAAATTTGCGCCGCTCGGCCAGATCGATCATCGACAGCGCGACGACGACGGGCAGTCCGGTTTCCAACAGTTGCGTGACGAGGTAGAGATTGCGTTCGAGGTTCGTGGTATCGACCACCGCTAAGATCACATTCGGCGCAGGCACACCCGCGACGCGGCCCAGCAAAATGTCGCGCGCGATCCGTTCGTCAATCGAAGCGGCATCGAGGCTGTAGAGTCCCGGCAGATCAATGAGCCGCACTCGTCCCTCGCCCAACTCCGGCGGCAGAGACCACACGCCCTCTTTGCGCTCCACCGTCACGCCCGGATAGTTCGCTACCTTCTGGCGCAAGCCCGTCAACGCATTGAAGAGGCTCGTCTTGCCCGCGTTCGGATTGCCCGCTAGCACCACCGTCAACTGTCCCGCGCCGCGCGGTGACGGAGTATCTTGTCGGACTTCGCTGAAGGTGGGAGACTCGATAGTTGAACTCATAAATCAAGAGTCTGAAGTCTGGAGTCTGAAGTCTGGAGTCAAAGCACAAAGACAAATGTTTTTGACCCCAGACTCCAGACTTCAGACTCCAGACTATTTTTCATTCATCATTACTTGAATCGTTTGCGCTTCGGCGCGGCGCAAGGCGAGGTGATAGCCGCGCACGCGCACTTCAATTGGATCGCCGAGCGGCGCGGCCTTGATCACACACACCGGCGCGCCGGGCACAATGCCCATCTCCATCAACCGCCGTGCGATTGCTCCCGCTCCACTAATTGAAACAACATGAGCCGCCACGCCATACGGCAGGCAGTTTAAGGTCAACTGCGTTTGGCTCTGTCGAGATCGAGCAGGAGTTTTAGTTGTCTCATCGGAATTGGGGCTTGGTACGAGCATTGCGGTAAGAACGAACAAAATTAAAAATCAAAATAGCGATGAAAGTATAGAGGAATTGAAATCTGTTTTCAATTTCAACTAAATCTTTGATCCGGTTAACCCTGTCAATCCTGTCCAATTCTGCGGTGGGTCGATTTAATTACTGTCGCGTCAGCGGCAGGATTGAGAGATCGGCGCGGACGGGGCCGAGCGGCGTGTTGGCCGTGATGCGAAGCGGCAAACGCCGGCGATCCGTACTCATCCAAAGGCGAAGGCCGAGGCGGTCGCCTTGCGCTTCGTCAGTCATGAGCGAGAGTTGGACGGCGGGGATGCGTTCGCCGCCCAGTTCGATCACTTCGCGGTTGAGTGCTGTGATGAAGAGCGTGCGCGGGCGTTTGTTGATGAGCAGCGAGACAGCGTTGCGCTTTGGCGGCGTCAGATCAAATGAGCGCATGGCGTAGAGGACTGAGGCCAGTTCATAAGTGCCGACGGGAATCTCGATAGTCTTGCCGTCGGTGGTGACGGCGGAGCCGCGCTCTTGATCGAAGGTGACGACGCCTTCCATGCGATGGCTGCCTTCGAGAATTCGCAACTGTGTGCGATACGGCAAGAGCGTTCTGGCATCGACATAAGAATCGATCTTATCGTTGACGGGGAAGAGCCGTTGCCCGACATCGGTCGTGTACATATTGGCGGAGAGCAGAATGCCGTCGCGGTTGAAGTAAGTGGCGCGGGGACGCACTTGAAAATTAGCGACGCCGATGGGTTGCGTGGAAGTCCCCAAGTAAAAATTGAAGTTCAGTTCTTCGCCGACGTTGAAAGGCAGGCCGGCGAGCGGTTGCGCGGCGGCGGCTGGCGTGGCAGCGGGCAGCGGTCTCGGCGTCGGCGTGGCTGCCGGCGGTGGTTGTGCGGTGATGGCGACGGGCGGGGCGCTGTCAACGGTCTCGGAACTGGCGAGGACGGCGCGGACTTCGCCCGCTGTGTGTTGCGCCGTGATCAGGACGGGCAAGTGGCGTTCGTCTTCGCTGAAGTAAATGCGAATGCTGTAGTCGTTCGCGGAATTATTCCGCACGCGCAGTTGTGTCGCGTAAGTGTTGAAAGAGCCGGCGGACGTTTGGATCGTCTCGCGCCCGGTGACTTTCAGTTCCGTCTCGTAGAGATTGCCATCCTGCTGCGCCGTGAAACGAAAGGACGCGCCCGGCGCGAGCGGCAGAGCGCGCAAGCGATAGAGTGCCGAGAGCAGATCATAAGTCGTCGGCGTGCCTTCGATGACGGCAATCGGCTCGCCCATTACGTCGGCTATCGCCGGCAGCGCCGCTGGCGATGTCGTGTCGCCGAAGGCGGCGTCTGGCAGCGGCTTCGCGAGTTTGATCAACCGGGTGCGAAAGGGCAAGCCCGTCCGCGGATCGACGTAGGCGACGTACTCGTTATTGATCGCAAAGAGCGCGACGCTGACGAGGCCGACCGTCTCGACTCGCGCGCGCAACTCAATGCTTTCGCGTCCGGCAAGCGTGCTGCGCGAAGCCACGAAAGTTTCCGCGTGGGCGGCGGTGGCGAACGTGGCGAACGAGATGCTGTAAGTCAGCTTCTCGCCGACGCGATACGGCGCACCGGAAATTCCGCTGGCCGAAAGATCGTTCTTTGATTGTGCAAAAACGCTGAGGCACGAGGAGAGGACGAGAAGGGAAAATGTGAGCGTCAGCCACGCCAGTTGTCTTCGATGCAAAAGTTGCTTCCTCTTTTCCGCCGAACATTTGACGCGAGACGCTCGCACCGCAGCCGCGCCCGCCGCGTCGCGTCAGGCTTACACGCGCACGGAATAAAATTGTTCCTCAATGAAAAGTCGGGAGCAAGGATGTTACCAGAGCCCGCCCGCCGGATACACGCGCAGAAGCTAATGAAGCCAAAGCGGCGTCAGCCATCAAATGTAGCGTCCTGGCTTATCCGTTGTCCATCGACGCGGGGAGAGCTTGAGCCATCTCCGCAGCGATCTCCTGCGCCGCACGCAGAGGATCGGGCGCGTTGATGATCGCGCGCCCGACGACGAGATAGCTGGCCCCCGCGCGGACGGCTTCAGCCGGAGTCATCACGCGCTTCTGATCGTCATGCGCCGCCGTGCGCGGGCGAACGCCCGGCGTGACCAACAGGAAATCGTCGTTTGCCATTGCCGCACGCACCGGCGCGACTTCATGCGGCGAGGCAACGACGCCATCCATGCCACATGCGGCGGCCAAACGCGCTAGCCGGATCACCTGCGCTTCCGGCGCATCCGTCACACCGATTTCCGCGAGCGTCGCCGCGTCCGCGCTCGTCAACACCGTGACGGCGATCAGATTGGGGCGCGGTAATCCTTCGCGCGCGGCGGTCTCCGCCGTCATCTCTGCCGCGCGCCGCATCATCTCACTGCCGCCGGAGGCGTGGACGTTAAAGAGCGAGACGCCGAGCCGCACCGCCTCGCAACACGCCGAGGCAACTGTGTTCGGAATATCGTGAAATTTCAGATCGAGAAAGACGCGCCCGCCCGCGCCGACGATCTCGCGCACAAATTCTGGCCCGGCAGCGGTGAAAAGCTGCGAGCCGATCTTGAACATTCCCGCGTGACCGCACAGGCGTGCGACGAGTTCACGGGCTGCCTGCGGCGTCTCAACATCGAGGGCGATGATCAGTTTGTCTGTCATGGAACCGTAGCCAGCGATCAGTAGTCAGGGGTCAGTAGGAAACGATCAGCCTTCGGCATTCGGCAATATCAGGCGGAAACTAAACTGTAGCTGACTGCTGATTGCTGACGGCTGACATCTCGCTCGCTCGCGAGCCGACGGCTTCATCGAGGGTGCGGAATCCTTCGCGGTGCGCGATCTCGCGTAAGCCTTCGTTGATGTCGCGGGCGGCAGTAACGCCTTCATAAACAAATCCCGTGTAGAGTTGGACGAGGCTCGCGCCCGCGCAAATTTTTCCCCACGCATCGGCGGCGTTGAAGATACCGCCGACGCCGATGATCGTGAGTGAGCCGCGCGCCAGTTGGTAGAGCGCGGCGATGATCTCAGTCGCGCGCGCACGCAAGGGCGCGCCGCTCAATCCGCCCACGCCGCAGGCTTCCACAACTGACTGCGGCGTGTGGCGAATCGTGCTGTGGTCAATTGTCGTGTTCGTCGCGATGATGCCTGCCATGCCCGCCCCGCGCGCGACATCGACGATCATTTCTACATCCGGCCATGAAAGATCGGGCGAGACTTTCACGAGCAGCGGCACAGTTGAGCGCGCGTGTTTCGTCGCCAACTCTCGATTGCGCCGTTGCAGTTCGCCGAGCAACGACGAGAGCGCATCAGCCTTTTGCAACTCGCGCAAGTTCGGCGTGTTGGGTGAACTGACGTTGATCGCCACGTAATCCGCGTGCGGGAAAACGATCTCAAAGCTCGCGAGATAATCCGGCGCGGCGTCCGCGACTTCGACGACGCGGCTCTTGCCGATGTTGACGCCCAGCACGCAAGCAGGCCGCTGTTTTCGCAAACGCGCTGCGAGCGCCGCCGCGCCTTCGTTGTTGAAGCCCTGACGATTGATCAGCGCGCGATCTCGCGGCAGGCGAAACAAACGCGGGCGCGAATTGCCCGGCTGTGCCTTGTGCGTCACCGTGCCGACTTCGATAAAGCCGAAGCCGAGCGCGGCCAGTTCGCGCGTGAGCTTTCCGTTCTTATCGAAACCGGCGGCCAGCCCGACCGGATTGCGAAACGATAAGCCGAAGCGCTGCAACTCGCCGAAAGGCGAGAGCAAGAAACGTTTCGTCGCCGAGCGCCGCGCCGCCTCTGTGCCGAGCGTCGCCGACAGAGTGTGCAGAGCCAATTCGTGCGCCGTCTCCGGATCGAGGCGAAACAGCAGCGGGCGCAGGATTGAGCGATACAGCATCGACGGGTTTAGCAGCGAGCGCGGTTAAAAAAGAATGAGAATCGACAGCGCGCCAGAGCGTAACAGAGCGCCGGAAAGAGTGTCAAAAATTAGTGATGAGTGACATGTGACGAGTGACGAGTTAAAGACAAGCTTCTGCTCGTCACTCGTCACTTGTCACTCGTCACTGTCTTTAGTACTTGTCACTCGCCACTGCCTTTGTGCTAGTATCCGCGCCAATGGATTTTGTGGAGAAAGTTCGCATCATGGACGGCGCGCGGATCAATCGCGCGCTGGCGCGGCTCGCCTCCGAGATCGTCGAGGAGAATCACGGCGCAAGCGATCTTTACTTAGTCGGCATTCAGCGGCGCGGCGTGCCATTGGCAAACCGGCTGGCTGACAAGATCGAAGACCTCGAAGGCGTGCGCCCGCCGGTCGGCGTCGTGGACATCACTCTGTACCGCGATGATCTCTCGACCGTCGGCGCAAACCCGGTCGTCAATCGCACAGACTTGCCCGGCGGCGTCGAGAATCGCAACATCGTCTTGATCGACGATGTGCTGTACACGGGCCGCACAATCCGCGCCGCGCTCGATCAGTTGATCGACTTCGGTCGCCCGCGTCGCGTCCAACTCGCCGTGCTGGTGGATCGCGGCAAAGAGCATCGCGAGTTGCCGATTCAAGCGGACTTCGTCGGCAAGTTTGCGCCGACGAAAAGGAGCGAGATCATCAAAGTGATGCTCACGGAATTCGACGGCGAAGAGGCCGTCGCCATCGTCGAGCGACCGGCGGCGGAAAGCGTGTGAGAGTGGCGGCCCCCGGTGGCCGCTTTTTTTTTTATGAAGACCGGATAGGAGATTAAGCCACAGGTGAACGCGGATCAGCGCGGATTCAAATCCAATCATTTTCTGGTCCGCGCTGATCCGCGTTCATCTGCGGCCAATCTGAAATTGCCTGACAGTCAAACCAGAGAGTCACAGGAGCGTGGATGAAGACAGGGTTGCAGCATAAACACTTGCTCGGCATCCGGGAGCTTTCAGCCGACGAGATCAGGATCATCCTCGACACGGCGGAGACGTTCCGCGACATCTCGCAGCGCGAGATCAAGAAAGTCCCGACGCTGCGCGGGCGCACGGTGATCAATCTCTTCTTCGAGCCTTCGACGCGCACGCGCACTTCATTTGAGATCGCGGGCAAGCGGCTCTCTGCTGACACGATCAATATCAACTCTTCAACGTCGAGCGTCACCAAAGGCGAGACGCTCTTAGACACTGCGCGCAACCTCGAAGCGATGTCGCCCGATTTCATCGTCATCCGCCACCCGTCGGCGGGTGCGCCGCACGCCCTCGCGCGCATCTGCCGCGCCGCCGTTATCAATGCCGGCGACGGCGCGCACGAACACCCGACGCAAGCTCTCCTCGACGCGCTGACGATCCGCCAACACAAGCAACGCCTTCAAGGATTAAACGTCGCGATTCTCGGCGACATCCTGCATTCGCGCGTCGCGCGCTCGAACATTCATCTGTTGACCAAGCTCGGCGCGAGCGTGTGCGTCGCCGGCCCCGGCACATTGGCCCCCTCGGAGTTCGATACAATCGCGGAGCAAGGCGAACTAAAAGTAGCGAGCCGGATCGAAGAAGCCATCGACGGCGCGGATGTGGTCATCGTCTTACGCATCCAGCGCGAGCGGCAGGACAAGGCTTTCTTCCCCAGCTTGCGCGAATACGCAGTGCATTACGGCCTCAATCTCAAACGCCTCGCGCACGCCGCGCCCGACGCCATCGTGCTGCATCCGGGGCCGATGAATCGCGGCATCGAGATCGCTTCCGATGTGGCCGACGGCGCGCGCTCGCTCATCCTCGATCAAGTCGCCAACGGCCTCGCCGTCCGCATGGCCGTCCTTTATCTTCTCGCCGGCGGCGCGCATTCGCAAAACGAAATCCAGCAGATCAAGGCCGACACGCTCTCGATAGCCGACACGCCGAAGCCATCGACCGACAAAGAATCAAGGAAAGCGCACGAGAGCGCTCCGCCCCTTGAAGAACTAGAGACCGTCCACGCCGGACAGTTTCAAACTGAAAACTGAAAACTAATTGCTGACCACTGCTCATGAAGTTACTGATCGCTAACGGCTATCTCATCGATCCGACACAAGGCATCAACGGCGGCAAGAATCTGTTAATCGAGAATGGGCGCGTCGCGGGCTTGCTCACACGCGCGGATGGCGTGCCAGAAGGCGCAGAAGTTTTTGACGCGACCGGCCTCGTTGTCGCGCCCGGCTTCATCGATCTGCACACGCACTTGCGCGAGCCGGGACAGGAATACAAAGAGACGATTGAGACAGGCGCGCGCGCGGCGGTCGCGGGCGGCTTCACGAGCGTCTGCGCGATGCCGAACACCGATCCCGTCAACGACAGTCCGGCGGTGACACGCTTCATCATTGAGCAAGCAGAGAGAGCGGGACTCGCGAATGTTTTTCCCGTCGGCGCGATCACGAAAAATTCGCAGGGGACGGAATTAGCCGAGATGGGCGAGATGAAGCGCGCTGGGATCGTCGCCGTCACCGACGACGGGCGGCCAGTGCCGTCAGCCGGCATGATGCGCCGTGCGATGGAGTACGCGCGCGGCTTCGATCTGCCGGTGATGGATCACTGCGAAGATAAATCTCTCGCGGCGGGGGGCGTGATGCACGAAGGGAATTGGTCCCTCCGCTTAGGCTTGCGCGGGCATCCGGCGCTGGGCGAAGAATTGGACGCGCTGCGCGACTGCGCCCTCGCCGAATTGACCGGAGCGCGCGTGCATCTCGCACACGTCTCGACGCGCGGCGCGCTCGCCGCCGTCAGACGAGCCAAAGAGCGCGGCCTCAATGTAACCTGCGAAGTTGCGCCGCATCACTTCACACTGACGGACAAAGCGGTTGAAGGCTACGACACGAACACAAAGATGTGTCCGCCACTCCGCAGTGAAGAGCATTTGGCAGCGCTCCTTGAAGGCTTGCGCGACGGCACGATTGACGCCATCGCCACCGATCACGCGCCGCATCATGCCGACGAGAAAGCTCTCGAATACGATAACGCTCCCTTCGGCATCACCGGCCTTGAAACCGCCGTCGGCTTGGCGTTCGATCAATTGGTTCATCACGGCGTAATCGGCATTGAACGATTGATCGAACTCTGTTCGGTGAACCCGGCCAGGATTTTCAGACTCATTGATCGCGGCACGCTCCGCGTCGGCGCGTGGGGCGACGTGACGATCCTTGATTCTGATCTCGAATGGACTTTCCACGCCGTCCAATCAGAATCGAAATGCCGCAACACACCCTTCGACGGCTGGACAATGCGCGGCGCGGCAGTCGCTACGATTGTCGGCGGGCGCATTGTGTTTCGGCGCGAAGAAAAGCGAGCAACAGTCAGCAGTCAGGTTATAATTATGAAATAATGACGGCGGAGGAGAACATGAAAGTCTTTACAGCGATTATTGAGAAGTGTGCTGAAACTGGACTCTACGTTGGTTACGTGCCGGGCTTCCCCGGCGCGCATTCGCAAGGCGAAACCCTTGATGAGTTGAACGCTAATTTGCGAGAAGTAATAGAGATGCTGCTGGAAGATGGCGAGCCGCAATTCGAATCTGCTTTCGTCGGTACGCAAGCGGTGATGGTGGCTTGAGATGGGCAACCTACATATCCTCAAGCCAGCAGAAGTGGTTGTGATTTTACATGATGGGTTTTGTCGAAGTGCGGCAACGTGGCTCACACAAGCAGTTTCGACATTCCGATGGTCGAGGCACGACCGTGCCATTTCACAAAGGCCGAGATATCTCGCCTATCTTGCTGCGTAAAATCGCGGCGGACATCCACAACACTACCGAAGAGTTATTACGCCATCGGTGAATCACCACGCTACGCGAACTCATGTTTTGAAATTGGTGACGTTATTGAATGGTGCGCGAAAAAGTGGAGGCATCAGAGCGTACCGTGCCGACCTCTGACTGCTGAAAACTAAAAAGAAAGGCCCGCCGCGCTCTCCCCTTCGCGGCGGGCCTTTCTTCGGTGGTCGCTCACTTACGTAATGACAGGGGCGACCGAACTTGAAAGATGACTTGAGAGCTTTGCTGTTGGGGGCGTGGCCCGCGCTCTCCCCTTCACGGGCCAGCCCCCTCCGCACCGACAACCGCTTGGTTGCCGATACCTTGTTTAATTTAGCGGCGCACAGTCGCCCGAATTGAGACGCTCCGGTTAAGAATCACGCCGAACTCTGTGCCTGATTCAACTTCGGCATCTTTTTCTTTCTCGAACACCCGCCCAGCAGTGCCGAGGCCGCCGCCGATAATCGCGCCGATGCCTGCGCCCTTACCGCCCCCGGCGATAGCGCCGATAATCGCGCCCGTCGCTGCACCGCCGCCGATGAAGACGGCGTCGCGTTTCCGGTTAGACCGACCTTCGACCGTACTCTCCGAGTCGGAGTTGACCTCGTCGGCTTGGAGACTAGCCAGCGAACCGTTGATCGGGTAACGCGTTTTGTTCGGCAGTTCCACGGAGTTAAAGCTGACCGAGATCGTGCCGGGCGAACGGCGCTCGGCGCGTTTTACTGCTGTCACGCGGCCCCACACTTTACTGCCCGCCGGGATTACTTCCACGCCGTTCGCCGCATAAACCGGCTCGGTCACAGTCGTCGAGAAACGGTTGCCGATGCGTGCCGTCTTGGAATTTAACTCGCTGTCCATGCGAACGCGGATCGTTTCGTTGGCCTCGATTCGATAGTATCGTGTGGCCGTTTGTCGTGTGTTCGGGCGACTGCGGCGGCGCTGTGCGTCGGCGGGTAGCGCCGCGCCGGCCACGAGAGCCACCAAAAAGAATAAGCTGAGAGCGCGTTGCGCGAAGCTATGACTTCTCTTCATCTGTAAAATTCCTCCTGCTGCGGCGCGTCGCGAAGGGAGTTGCTGAACTTTTCGCTGACGTGCCTTCGGTTTGGTACTTGGCAATGGCCGTGCCATACATGGGGGCAGGCCAAGCCCGAAAATTCGCGGCTGATTTCTTGGACGATTCGCACGAAGATGCAAGCAGCAGGGGCAAATGTGGCGAGGGTTTGTCAACAATCTGCGCGAAGGCGCGTATGCCTTGCACTATTTCGTGTGACCGCAATTTATCACAAGTCAGAGGCGCAAAGTCGAGCCGTTTAAGCGGCTTTCATGAGTGTCGCTGTCTTTCTCTCATAAATCAGGGTAGTGGCTCACAGCGAGGAAAACGAACCACGAAGGACACCAAGGAATTGATGAATGATGCGTGCGAAATGATGAATGTCATCAAGTTCCGTTGTGATCTTCGTCATTTATCATTCCGCATTCATCATTTCCTCTTTGTGGTTAAATCCCTCTTCCCTAATATCGCCGCGACATTTAAATAATTCAAAGGCGTATCTTGGCAAATTAGGATAGAATCGCGGACGAAGTTTTCCATCAATCATCGACACTAAAGAGGAGTTCAATTATGAGCGACACTGCTACCGCTATGGGCGTGGCTCCCTCAATGCCGCGCATTAACGATCCGGCCCCCGACTTTGAAGCGAAGACGACGCACGGCATGTTGAAATTGTCAGACTTCAAAGGCCGTTGGGTCGTCCTGTTTTCACATCCGGCGGACTTCACGCCGGTCTGCTCCACCGAGTTCGTCGAGTTCGCCCGCCGCGCCGATGATTTCCAAAAGCGTGACGCGCAGCTCATCGGCCTCTCGATTGATTCCATCACCGCGCACATCGCTTGGATCAGAAATATCGAACAACACTTCGGTGTCAAGATCGACTTTCCCGTGATCGCCGATCTCGATACGAAGGTCGCGCAGCAGTATGGACTGATTCACCCGGCGGCTTCCGAGACCGCCACTGTCCGCGCCGTCTTCGTCATCGATCCGAAGAGCGTCATTCGCGCGCTGATCTATTACCCGATGTCTCTGGGCCGCAGCATCGACGAGATTCTGCGCGTCCTCGACGCCTTGCAGACGGCGGACGCCAACGCCTGCTCGACGCCGGCCAACTGGCAGCCCGGCGATAAGGTGATCCTGCCTCCGCCGCAAACCATCGCCGACGCCGAAAAGCGGATGCAGTCAGACTACGAAGTGACCGACTGGTATCTCTCCAAGCGCGCGCTGTCATAAAGAGCAAGGATGAAGGATGAGTAAGAGATAGCTTGTTTTTTCTTCATCCTTCATCCTTTTCTTTTGATTGCCAGCCGGCAGCGCGGCGCATATGATGTGAGCGATTTACATAAAATTAACAACAAGGTTCCGCGCAAGCTACCCGCGCCGGTGTGCGGCGGGGCGAGGCTTAAGCCCCGGTGGATGGCTTCCGCGCGAGAAATGTTGTGAGGACGGGGCAGGAAAGCGATGGAGCAATCACAGCAGGTAATAATCGAGCGGCAGCATGGAGACGAGTCTGAACTTGAGATAGCGACTCAATTGGTTCATGCCGGCGAGCGTCTGCCGCCGCTATCGGGTAGGCCGGTGGCGACGCCGATCTACACGACGACCACTTACACCTACGACACGATGGCCGAAGTCGATGAAGTGTTCGCGGGCGAGCGGCCCGGCTACGCTTACTCACGCTTCGGCAATCCGACGGTCAGCGCGCTCGAAGCGGCGATGCAGACGTTGGAGAAGGGCGTCGGCGCGTGCGCTTACGGCTCCGGCATGGCCGCGATCCACGCCGCGCTCTTGGCGTGCGATCTCGTGCCGGGCGCGACCGTCTTGGCCGCGCAAGACCTGTACGGGACGACCACAAATCTGCTCCACACCGTCTTCGGCAAACTCGGCGTGCAAACCGTCCTCGCGGATTTCAGCGACGCCAAGCAACTCGAATCAATCGCGCGCGAAGTGCGTCCGCGCGTGCTGATCGCGGAGACGATCTCGAACCCGCTCTTGAAGGTCTGCGATATCGAGGCGTGCGCGGAAGTAACGCACGGAGTCGGCGCGCAACTGATCATCGACAATACTTTCGCGTCGCCGTATCTCTGCCGCCCGTTGGAACACGGCGCGGATGTCGTCGTCCACAGCGCGACGAAATACTTGAGCGGGCATGGAGACGCGACGGGCGGCGTCGCCATCGCGCGAGAAGCGGCGACGCTCGACGCGCTGGCCCAAGCGCGCAATCTGATCGGCGGTGTTCTCAGCGTGTGGGAAGCGCACGAGATCATGCGTGGCATTAAGACGCTGGCCGTCCGCATGGAGCGCCAGTGCGCCAATGCGCAGCAGTTAGCCGAATACCTCGGCGACAATTCGCGCGTGGCGCGTGTTCATCACCCCGGCTTACCAGCGAGTAAGTCCGAGCAGAGGATCGTTAAGCGAATGCTGCGCGCACCACACACCGGCGCGCTGGTCTCCATCGAGTTGTGCGAGGACACACGCGAAGCCGCCTATCGTTTCATGGACGCACTGAAACTGTGTGTGCGCCTCACGAGTCTCGGCGACGTGGTGACATGCGTGCTGCATCCGGTCACGGCTTCGCACCGCAATCTTTCGCCTGCTCACCGGCAGCAGATCGGCATCACCGATAGCCTCGTCCGCATCTCGGTCGGCATCGAAGACATCGGCGACATCATCGCCGACATCGAACAAGCGTTAGCGGCATGAGTCTGAGATTTCAGATTTGAAATCTGAAATCTCAAATTTTGCTATGTCACAATCTGTCTTGGAGCGAACAGGGTTAAGCGAGGGGCGACATGATCTGTTGGCGCAGATCGGGAAGACGCCGTTGTTGCATTTGCGGCAGGTGGTGAATGGCCTGCCGGCGGATGTCGAAGTTTATGCAAAAGCGGAGCATCTCAATCCGGGCGGATCGGTGAAGGATCGCGCAGCGCGGTCGATGATTCTGGACGGCGAGCGGAGCGGCAGGCTGACGCCAAACAAAATCATTCTTGATGCGACGAGCGGCAACACCGGGATCGCTTACGCCATGATCGGGGCGGCGCGCGGCTATCGCGTCCGGCTGTGCTTGCCGAAGAACACCAACGCTGAACGCAAGCGCACGATGCGAGCTTACGGCGCGGAATTGATCGAGACCGATCCGCTTGCCGGATCAGACGGCGCGCAAATCCGCGCACAGCAGATTATCGAAGCCGAGCCAAATACATATTTTTACCCGAACCAATACGACAACGACGCCAACTGGCGCGCGCACTTCGACGGGACGGGGCCGGAAATTTGGGAACAAACCGGCGGGCGCGTCACACATTTTGTCGCGGGCGTCGGCACGTCAGGAACTTTCATGGGCGTCGGTCGCCGGTTGAAAGAGTTGCAGCCACGAGTTCGCTTGATTCGGATGCAGCCTGATTCGCCCTTGCATGGACTTGAGGGCATGAAGCACATGGCGACCACGATCAAGCCCGGCATCTACGATCCTGCATTGGCCGACGACGAAATTGGAATTGCGACGGAAGACGCGCAAGCGATGGCGCGGCGGCTGGCGCGTGAAGAAGGCTTGTTCGTCGGCGTCAGTTCGGGCGCAAATGTCCTCGCTGCCTTGCGCGTCGCGAACGATTTGCCGCCCGGCTCAATCGTCGTCACAGTTTTGTGCGATGGCGGCGGCAGATATTTGAGCGAAGAGTTTTGGGAAGAGGGCGCGTGATCTTTCTTGATGAAGAGCAGCGGGAGGAAATCCGTCGGCACGCCGAAGCCGAGTACCCGCATGAATGTTGCGGCCTGCTCGTCGGGCGCTTCGACGCGGACGGGCGCAAAATCGTCACGGAAATCCACCCCGTCTCGAACGCCCGCGAAGCATCGGCGCGGCACAACCGCTCGTTGATCCTGCCGGAAGAACTGATGCGCGGCGAGCGTTACGCACGGCAACGAAAGCTCGATGTCGTCGGCAACTACCACTCGCACCCGGATCACCCGGCGATTCCCTCGGCCTTCGATCTCGAACATGCGTGGCCGACATGGTCTTACGTCATCGTCTCGGTGCAAAAGGGCCAAGCCGTCGATCTCCGTTCGTGGGAGATGGAAGCGGATCGCTCAAGATTCAACGAGGAGCAAATGAACGTGCGAAGTCATGGGTTGTTTCGATGACGATAAAATCATTAGCCACGAAGGACACGAAGATCACGAAGAATACGAAGGGGGCGGTAGAGGATTTATGTTTTGCTTTCCTTCGTGAGCTTCGCGCTCTTCGTGTCCTTCGTGGTTAATCTTCTTTACGCAGTAATAGAAATGGAGTCAGCATATGTCAGTCACAATTTTAATCCCGACCGCGCTCAGGCAGTTTGCGGGCGGGAAGGGTGAGATGGAAGTTGAAGCAGCGACGGTGGGCGAGGCTTTGGAGCGGTTGGTGAGTGCGAATGCGGATTTGCGGAAGCATTTGTACAGTGAGGCCGATACGCTCAGAAATTTCGTCAACGTGTATGTGAATGATGAGGACATTCGGCACGCCCAAAAGCTGGAAACGCCGGTGAAGGAGGGGGACTCGATCATGATTGTGCCGTCGATTGCCGGCGGCGCGGCGGCGGAAGAAGTACTCGCCGGGCGGGAGTTGCCGGCGTTGGGCAATGAAGAGATCGCGCGGTACAGTCGTCATCTGATCATGCCGGAAGTGGGGATGGAAGGGCAGCGCAAGTTGAAGGCGGCGCGGGTGTTGATGATCGGGACGGGCGGTTTGGGCGCGCCGTTGGGGATGTACTTGACGGCGGCGGGCGTGGGGCGTTTAGGCGTCGTGGATTTCGATGTCGTTGAGGCGTCGAATTTGCAGCGGCAGATCGTTCATGGCACGAAAGATATTGGGCGGCCAAAGATCGAGTCGGCCAGAGAGAGGCTGCAAGATATAAATCCGCATGTCGAGATCGAGACTTACGAAACGAGATTGACGAGCGAGAACGCGCTGGAATTGTTTCGCGAGTACGACATCGTGGTGGACGGGACGGATAATTTCCCGACGCGCTACCTCGTCAACGACGCTTGCGTGTTGACGGGGAAGCCGAACGTCTATGGTTCAATCTTTCGCTTCGAGGGACAGGCGAGCGTGTTTTGGGCGGAGCGGGGCGCGTGCTATCGCTGCCTGTACCCAGAGCCGCCGCCGCCGGGATTGGTCCCCTCGTGCGCGGAAGGCGGCGTGCTGGGCGTGCTGCCCGGCATCGTCGGCGCGATTCAGGCGAACGAGACGATCAAGTTGATTCTTGGCGGCGGCGAACCGCTCATCAATCGCTTGCTGCTGTTCGACGCTTGGAAAATGCGCTTCCGCGAATTGAAACTCAGGAAAGACCCAGACTGCCCGGTGTGCGGCGAACGGGCGACGATCAAGGAGTTGATTGATTATGAAGAGTTCTGCGGGTTGAGGCCGCAGGCCGGTGAGTCCACTGTGCAGCCGACGGAGGAGAAGCCAGAGATGGAAGAGATGACAGCCACCGAATTGAAAGAGCGTCTGGAGCGCGGCGACGATCTTCAGATCATCGATGTTCGCGAGCCGAACGAGTATGAGATCGCACGGCTCGCAGCAGCGAAGTTGATCCCGTTGGGGCAGGTCGTCAACCGGATGGACGAGATCGACCCGTTGCGCGAGACCGTCGTGCATTGCAAGCTGGGCGGGCGCAGCGCGAAGGCCATCGAGTCGCTGAAGCGCGCGGGCTATCAAGGACGGCTGATCAATTTACAGGGCGGTATCACGGCTTGGTCCAACGAAGTCGATCCGAGCGTGCCGAAGTATTAACCGGAGAAGGAAACTATCAGACACAGCAAAACGCCTGCCATTCGCGCAGGCGTTTTTGTCGTGGACGGCAGATGAGCCACGAAGATCATGAAGGGGTAAATGGTATGTGTTGAGAGTCAAGAACCTCGTTTCGGTAGTGGCTCAACAGAGGGAGACAGGGCAGCAAGCCCGACCGTGAGAGAGGGCGCAAGCCCGCGCGGTTCATAGCGCCCTCCTTCACGGTCGG
>JALZKK010000368.1 GCA_030859285.1 Acidobacteriota bacterium
ACCGGCGAGGACGGCTTCGAGGTCTATGCCGCCGCCGACAAAGCCGCGCAACTATGGGATCGCATCCTCGACGCCGGCCAACACGGCACGCCCGAAGGTATCCTGCCCTGCGGCCTCGCCGCACGCAACACGCTCCGGCTCGAATCCGCGATGGCGCTCTACGGCCACGAGATCGACGACACGACCACGCTCCTCGAAGCCAACCTTGGATGGATTTGCAAACTGGGTAAAGGCGACTTCATCGGGCGCGAGTCATTGGCGAAACAAAAAGAAGCAGGCGTCAAACAAAAGCTCGTCGGCTTTGAAGTCACAGATCGCGGCATCGCCCGCGACGGCCAAGACGTTTTGCTCGACGGCCACAAGATCGGGCGCGTCACCTCCGGCAGCCCCGCGCCTTATCTCAAAAAGAACATCGGCATGGCTTACGTCCCCGCTGAACACGCGAACGCAGACCAAGAGATTCAGATCGACGTGCGTGGGCGACCCGTCACCGCGCGCATCGTCTCAACGCCTTTTTATAAGAGGAGCAAATAGCTGTCAGCGATCAGCTAAAGATCCATTAAGAAGTTTTGTTTGGCTGAATGCCGACCGCTGACGGCTAACAGCTTAGAGAAAGACCATGGCAAACATTCCTGAGAATCTGCACTACAGTAAAGACCACGAGTGGATCAAAGTTGACGGTGGCGACATGGGTACGGTCGGGATCACCGATCACGCGCAGCACGCGCTCGGCGATGTCGTCTATGTCGAACTGCCGAAGGTCGGCGATAAGCTCGCAGCGCATGAGGTGTTCGGCTCGGTCGAATCGGTCAAGGCCGTGTCGGAGCTGTACCTGCCGGTGGCGGGCGAGATCACGGAAGTCAACGAGTCTTTGCAGGACGAGCCGGAGAAAGTGAACAACGATCCATACGGCGAGGCGTGGATGATCCGCGTGCGGATCACAGAGCCGGGCGCGGTCGATAAGCTGATGACCGCCGTCGAGTACGAAGATTACACCAAAGCGGAAACGGAGTGAGCCACAGGTGCGTTACATTCCCAACTCGCCGGACGAGCGGACAGAGATGCTGCGCGCCGTCGGCCTCAATGCGCCGGAAGAACTTTTCGATTCGATCCCGGCAGACATCCTCTTAAAAAATCCCCTCAATATTCCCGGCGCGCTCTCAGAGATGGAACTCCTCGCGCGCTTTGAGGAAATGGCCGCCAAGAACGCGGCGGCGCGACGGCCTTCATTTTTGGGCGCGGGCGCTTACTCGCATTACTCGCCGACGATCATCGACAGCCTGCTCCAACGCTCGGAATTTTTCACGGCCTACACGCCTTATCAACCTGAAGTCTCACAAGGCACACTGCAAGCTATCTTCGAGTTTCAGACGATGGTCTGCCAATTGACGGGCATGGAAGTGGCGAACGCTTCGATGTACGACGGCTCGACCTCCGTCGCCGAAGCCGTCTTGATGGCCGAGCGCGTGACGCGCCGCCGCAAAGTCGTCGTCTCGCCCGCGCTGCATCCAGAGTATCTGCATGTCACGCAAACTTACGTGAGCCACGCCGGGATCGATCTGGCTCAGACAGGCTTCGACGAAGCGACCGGGCGGACGACTTTGGACGACGCTTCAATCGACGATCACACCGCCGCCATCGTCGTACAATCGCCGAACTTCTACGGCTGCGTCGAAGATTTGCAAGCGTTGGCCGAACGCGCGCACAAGGCCGGCGCGCTTTTGATCGTCGCCGTCACCGAAAGCGCTTCTTTCGGCTTGCTGCGCTCGCCCGGCGCGTGCGGCGCGGACATCGTCGTCGCTGAAGGCCAATCGCTCGGCGTCTCCGTCGGCTTCGGCGGGCCGTATCTCGGCCTCTTCGCTACGCGCGAAAAATATGCGCGGCAGATTCCCGGTCGTCTCGTCGGCGTCGCGGCAGACAAGGAAGGCCGGCGCGGTTTCGTCCTCACGCTCGCCACCCGCGAGCAGCACATCCGCCGCGAGAAAGCCACCTCGAACATTTGCACCAACGAAGGCTTGATCGCGCTCGCCGCTACGATCTACATGACCACGATGGGCCGGCAGGGACTCCAAGAAGTCGCCATGCAGTGCGCGCAAAAAGCGGCCTATGCCGCCCGCTGCATCAGCGAGATCGAAGGCTTTTCGCTCCCTTACGCACAGACGCCCCGCTTCAACGAATTCCTCGTCCGTGCGCCTGTGCATGCCGATGAACTGCTCCGCCGCTTGGCCTCCGAACACAACATCACCGGCGGCCTTGCGCTCTCGCGCTACGCCCCCGAACGCGCCAACGATTTTCTCGTCTGCGTCACCGAAACCAATCCGCGCGCGGAGATCGATGCGCTCGTCGCTGCTTTAAGTCCAAAGTCCTTCAAGAGTCCAAAGTCCAAAGTCCAAAGTCCAAAGTCATAAGGCGCGTCTTCGACTTTGGACTCTGAATTTTAACTATGAATCAAAGAGTTACTCAACACTTAACCATTAACGAAGCATTGGTGTTCGAGCGGTCAATGCCGGGGCGGAAGGGTTATCGTCTGCCTGCGCTCGATGTTGATGAGACGCCGCTTGACGAGTTGCTGCCGGAGAATCTGCGGCGGGATGACGACCTCGAAGGGATGCCGGAGTTGAGCGAGCCGGATGTGGTGCGGCATTTTACGCGCATCTCGACATGGAACTACAACATCGATCTCGGCATGTACCCGCTCGGCTCCTGCACAATGAAGTATAACTCGCGCTTGAACGAGCGTGTCGCGCGCATCGCCGGCTTTGCGAACTTGCACCCGCTCGCTTCCGACGCAGACGCGCAAGGCGCGCTGCAAGTCATTGATGAATTGCAGCAGCACCTCTCGGAAATCACAGGCTTGCCCGGCATCTCTGTGCAACCGGCGGCGGGCGCGCATGGCGAGATGACCGGCGTGATGGTGATCCGTGCCTTCCTCGACGCGCGCGACGGCGCCGGCGAAGGCGATGCCCCGCGCCGTCACTTGATGTTGATTCCCGACTCGGCGCACGGGACCAATCCCGCCTCCGCGCATCTCTCCGGCTTTACCGTCAAGACCGTCCGCTCGACCGCGCAAGGCCAGACCGATTTAGATCATTTGCGCGAGTTGTGCGCGACGGGCGACGTGGCCGGATTGATGCTGACGAACCCGAACACAGTCGGCTTGTTTGAAAAAGAGATTCGCGAGATTTGCCGCATCGTCCACGAAGCGGGCGGGCTGGTCTATATGGACGGCGCGAACATGAACGCGCTCGTCGGCGTCGCGCGCCCCGGCGACATGGGCGTGGACGTGATTCACCTGAACTTGCACAAAACTTTCTCGACCCCGCACGGCGGCGGCGGCCCCGGCTCCGGCCCTTGCTGCTGTACGAAAGAACTAGAGCCTTACTTGCCCGTTCCCCGCGTCGTCAAAGAAGGGGACCAGTTCCGTCTCGATTTCAACTATCCCCAGACAATCGGGCGCGTCAAAGCCTTCCACGGCAACTTTGGCATGTTCACACGCGCGCTATCCTACATCCTAACGCACGGACCCGACGGCCTGCGCGAAGCCACCGAAGCAGCAGTCTTAAACGCGCGCTACATCGCCCACGCTTTAACTTCAGACTACGACAAACCCTTCGACGCGCCGCCGATGCACGAAGTCGTCTTCACCGACAAGAAGCAAACGCGCAAAGGCGTCCACACACTCGACATCGCCAAGCGACTGATCGATTACGGCTTCCACCCGATGACTATCTACTTTCCTTTGATCGTGCAAGGCGCAATGCTCATTGAGCCGACTGAATCCGTCGGACGCCAAGAACTCCAACAATTCATCGACGCCATGCGCGCCATCGCCCGCGAAGCCCAAGAGACGCCCGACCTTGTCATCAACGCCCCACACACCACCCGCATCGGACGCCTCGACGAAGCCGCCGCCGCCCGCAAACCCGTGCTGCGTTGGCAACCGCCGGCTGCTGCCAGTGCGGCTTAGGCCGCTCCCCGGCTAGGTGTAAAACTGGCACGAATCGCGGAATACCAATGACCTTGCCCGGCAGCGAGTCACGCGCAGCCATAACGCAAGCAGGGCCAATTGAGGAACATTCCATGACAAAGAAAACTACTTTTCCCGCGCCTTCGCTCGAAGAAGCCGGGCAACTTTATCAGGCCGCCGTGCGCGTGAAAGAGCTTGCGCCGTGGGGGTGGATGGAAGAATCGGACATCTTCGGCGTGCAGCAGCCAGAGACGGGCGAGCTTGGTTTCGTCAGCGTCATGGGGATGGCCGAAGAGCATTTCGCCGTCGCGCTCTATCAAGGCGCGGAAGGTTTGTATGGTCTGTGGGATTTGGCTTCCGGCGACTTGGAGGAGAACCCGCAACGGCTGTTGGAAATCCCGCAACTCCAAGCCTCGTTTGAAGACCGCGACGGGTTGGACAAGCAGGATCGCGAGGTCATTAAAAAGCTGGGGCTGAAATTTCGCGGCGCGCACGCTTGGCCGATGTTTCGCAGTTACCGTCCCGGCTTCATGCCGTGGTACGTGACGGCGGAAGAAGCGCGCTTCCTCACCCTCGCGCTGGAACAGACGCTCGCAGTCGCGCCGCGCGTGCGAGAAAATCCAGACCTGCTGGTTGACGAGGACGATGAAGAGGATGAGAGTTATCTGGTGCGCGTGCCGCGACGTGAGGGGGACCAGTTCGTTTGGGAAGAGCAAATGATGCGCGTGCCTGCGCCGGAGTCGGTGAGTGTGCCGGTCGTCTTGGATGTTGAAACAATCGGCCAACTCAAGCAACTGCCGCAGCGCAACTTCGCGTTGGAGATCGATGTGCTTGCGATGCCCACGCCCATCGGCGAACGTGGCGAGCGTCCCTCGCTGCCTTACTTGTTGATGCTGGCAGACGCCCGGAGCGGAATGATCATCGGCTTTGAGTTGATGAAAGTTGAAAGCTCTCTGGCCGAGATGCAAGCGCAGATTCCGCTGAAACTCTCGCACACGCTGGCGCAGGCCGGCGCTATTCCAGCTGACATCTTTGTGCGCTCAGAGTTGTTACTTCAATTGCTCAACCCGCTCTGCCAAATTCTCCAGATCAAGCTCGAACTGTCAGACCTGCCGGGCATTAACCGGGCGATGGATTCGATGTTGGAGATGATGGGCGGTTTCTGAAAACCGACTGGGTTGGCTACCGGAGATTGGCACTGTCGGGGCGTTTGCAAATCATCGCTCAATCCAAATCGAGCGGGTTGCGGTACGGCTTGTCCTTCTCCTGATCGGCACGCTTCATCGCCTCGCGGAATTTTTCTTCAAGCAGCCGCTCGCGGTCTTTGAGTGAGCCGAGTTCTTGGTTGAAAATTTGCTCGCGCAGTTGTTTCTGCTTTTCCATCCCCTTAGCCATCTCTTCAAAAGACGCGATTGGTTTCGTCTTCTCTTCATGCGAGATGAGCGCGCCGGTCTGCGCGTCAATGTTGAGCGTGGCTTCGCAGCAAGGGCAGATGATCGTGTAGCGTCCGGTTTCGGTCACGGCAAAACTCCTTCGGCGGCAGCTCAGGTCGCGTATGATTTCGTTGGCGCGGATTATAACACCGGCGCGTCAGCGGACGACAAAAGGGCAGCGACTCGTTTCTGAGCCGCTGCCCTTTAGCGCTTTTGCTACAACTCAAAGAGCCGGTTATGGAGTCACTGCGTCTTTCACCGCGCCGCCGACTTTCTTCGCGCCTTTGACAGTTTTACTGCCGACCGTCTTAGCCCCTTCGACAGTTTTCTTGCCGACAGTTTTCGCTCCATCGGCAGTCTTTTCGCCGGCGGTCTTCGCGCCATCAACTGTCACCTCGCCGACTTTCTTCGCGCCCTCGCCCGTCTTCTCAATGACCGTGCCGCCAACATCAACGGCAGCGCCGCCAACATCTCCGGCCTTATCGACGACGAATCCAGCGGCGTCGGCAATGGCGGAACCAGTCGCATCAAGGGCCGTCTCAATGTTGCCCTCCGGCAGATCGCGCTCGCGGTTGTCGGTGGTATAGACCGTCGCGGTGCGCCGACCGCTCGGCTCGGTTCTGACGACGACGCGGGAGACGCGCGGGTTGTTGCGGAACGTGCGCGTCTCGACCCTTGTGACGCCCGCTTCGGTCGTCACGATTTCGGAATTATCCGGCGCGGTGCGGGTCGCCGTTGTGGTAGTGGTTGTGGTAGTCGTGTTCGCGGCGTTCGCGTTGTTGGCGTTCGTCGTGGTCGCCGTGTTGGTATTCGTGTTAGTCGCCGTCTCGGTCGCACAGCCCGCCAGCAGGCCCGTCAAGGCCAGCGCGCCGACCGTCGTCAATAATTGTGTTCGCACGTTTCGTTTCTCCTTCAAGGTTGCAAAATGCCTGATACTACTGCGGGTTAAGCGCAACCGACGTGCCACCTTGTTGGCGCTAAACAACGCGAATTTGTCTGCAATTCAACCCGTTGTGAATTAGGAGTTTGTGAATGGTGTACGATGAGGATGCAGCGCGTCTTTTAATGATACTTGCCGATTGTAGCAACTCATGGGCTGAGTTAAATCAAAAATCTTGCTCATGTTTGATGAACCGCGACTCGATCACGCCGCCGTTTCTTACGCCGTAAGTGAGAGTCAATTCAGGATAGGATTCTTGCACGGCTTCAGCTTCGGCGAGATCAAGCAGGCGCTCGGCGATGATGATAGCCTCTTCCTCGCCTTCGATCTCGACGAAGAGGCCGAACGGCAACTCGTCAACGACAACCTCCGTCTCCGCCACACGCCAAGTCGTCCGCTGCTTTTCGTAAATGAGCGCGGGCCGGTAGCCCAGCGCTTCAAAGATCACGGCGAGAGCGTCGGCGTCCGCTACTTCAGTCTCCTCTTCACGATGCCGTTTGATAGCCGACGGCGAAGCGCCACGCTCCTTGTAAGTCAACACCGCTCGCTCGCCCACACGCCGTAGCCGCAGCACGCGGGTCAACGGATCGAGCGACGCGCCGGCATACAGAGTATTAACTTCAAACTCCTCGCCGCGTTCTTCATGCCCGACCTCACGCAGACGCGCACGCAAGCGCGCGGCCCCCTCCGCCGTCAAACGATACTTCTTTTCGATCTCAAAAGGCATAAAGCAGAAGGCAGGAGCAGGAGGCAGGAGCAGGGGGCAGGAGGAAAGCATGTGTCTTGATGCTGCCTCCTGCTCCTGCCTCCTGCCTCCTTCTTATGATTGCCGTACCCAGCGCAGCATTTCCGGGATACTGGCGCGCTTGCCGTACATGAGCATTCCGACGCGATAGATGCGCGCGGTGAGCCAGACCATCAGCGCGATAGTCGCAACGCCGATCAGTAGTGAGAGCGCGATCTGCCAGAAGGGCGGCGTCTCTGTGACGATGCGAACCAGCATCGTGACCGGCGAGAAGAACGGGATCATCGAGACCCAGAAAGCGTAAGCAGAGTTCGGGCCGCGAATCACGGGGAACGCGAGATAGATCGCGATGGCGAGCAACATGCTTAATGGGATGGTAATCTGGCCGGCTTCTTTCTCGGTCGTGACCATCGCGCCGATCAGCGCGAAGATCGTCGCGTAGAGGAAAAAGCCGATGATGAAATAGAGGAATGCATAGACGAGCATTGACGGCGGAACTGACGGCAGCGAGACGTTGAAGCCGCTCGCCGCCGCCGCCGCTACGCCGTAGAGCGCGAACGCGATGAACAAGACGGCCCAAATGCCGTACTGCGTCATCGCAACGAGCGAGATGCCGATCAGTTTGCCCGCCATCAACGTGAACGGGCGCACCGACGAGAACAGGACTTCGGCGAGGCGCGTCGTTTTTTCTTCCACTACCGCCGACAGAATCAACTGCCCATACATCAAGATCGCGATCACGATGAACGAGGCGACGCCGATAGCGAGAAAGAAATTGCCCTCGCTTGAAGCCTCTGCATCACAACGTTCGCCGGGTTTGCAACGGAGCATCTCGACCTCGCGCGTCAAGGCGCGCACTTGCTCCGCGTCGATGTTCGAGTCTTTCATTCGCTGCTCGCGCACCGCACGATTGAGTCGGCGCTCCAATTGTCCGATAGTGATCAAATCGCCGAGATTGCGCCCGTAAAATTCCGGCTTCCCGCCCTGCAAAATGTCCGGCGGGAGGATCAGATAGGCGTCCAATTCCTTCTGCCGGACACGCGCGCTCAACTCGCGTTTGATCTCTTCGAGCGGACGCCCTCGCACGGGTGTTTCCTCAATTTCATACTGCACGGAGAAAGCCTCGCGCGCCGCTCCCGCAGGCGACGAACCGGGCGTCTGCGCCGGGAGCCGCGTCTCGTCTTCCTCGTCCGGGCGCATCACCGCCGCGCGCACACTTTCATACATTCTCCCGGTCTGATCGACGACAGCGATCTGCGTCGCGCCGCCGGTCTTCAGGCCGAAGAGCAGACCGGGCAGCACGGAGAAGCCGAGCATCAAGAGGGGACCAATGATCGTCGAGATGACGAAAGTCTTGGTGCGGACGTTCTGTAGGTATTCGCGTTTGACGATAGCGAGAAATTTCTTCATGCCGCTTCCCCCACCTTTCGCAAGAAGATGTCGTGCAAACTCAACTCCGTCTCCTCGAAGCGCGTGATTCGCGCTCCGCCCGCGATCAATTCCTTCAATAACTCCTGCGCGTCAGCGCCCTCGCGCAACAGCGCCTCATCGTGATCGCCGTAAGACTTGACACCCGCGACGAGCGGCGAATTTTGCAGGCCGCCGTCGAAATTCTCGGCGCGCAGCACGACGGTGCGGCGACCGAAGCTGCGCTTCACTTCGCGGAGGCTGCCGTCCAACACTTTCCGCGAACGATTGATCAAGCAGATGTCGTCGCAGAGTTTCTCGGCTTGCTCCATCATGTGCGTCGAGAAGATGATCGTCTTGCCCCTGTCTTTCAGTTCCAACAGTATCCCCGTCATCAACTCCGCGTTGACCGGATCGAGGCCGGAGAAGACTTCATCCAAGATCAACAGTTCCGGATCGTGTAAGACAGTCGCGATGAACTGTATCTTTTGCTGCATTCCTTTCGACAACTCATCCGTCTTCTTGTCTCGCCACTCCTCAAGTTTCAGACGCTCCAGCCAATGTCCCGCGCTCTCGTCGGCGGCGCGCGCGTCCATCCCCTTCAGCACGCCCAAGAAACGCAATTG
>JALZKK010000369.1 GCA_030859285.1 Acidobacteriota bacterium
GGCTGGCACGCCGCCTATCACCGCGCCGACCATGACTGGCGTAATTGCCAAGCACCTGACCGAAGCGCCGCCGCCGTTATCGAAGCACGTCGCAGGCATTCCGCGCGAACTCGAAAATTTGCTGATGCGCGCTCTGGCAAAAGACCCTGACGCGCGGCCAAAGGACGCAACTGTATTCGCCTCCGAACTACAAGCAGCCGTAGCATCTCTGCCGGCTGGGGGCGAGAAGAAGCAGCCGGTCTATGACGAGAACGTGCAGTTCACAGTCTATCGTCCGAAAGCGATCAAGCCATCGGAGTGGAGTGACCTGCTAGCTTTTGCACACCTCTCGGAGCGCCCGCTTGATGCTCAACCCGATGATCCTGACCCCATCGCAGAGGTGAAGAAGCAGGCGCAGCAAATCCTCTGCGAACAGGCCGCCGAACAGCAGGATGTCACAGAGGACAGCAACCAAGCCGTCCCGCGCGAGGGCGAAATAACTTTCTTGCCGGAAGTCCCCGGCATCGAGTTCAGACCGCCGAGCCGCAGTTTCATGTGGGAGGGGACTGTACACTGCGAGAAGTTCCGGCTCCGCGCCGCGCCGACTCTCGATGGTGGTGTGGCACGGGGGCGCGTCTCTGTTTTTCTCGGCAGCATACTTCTTGCCGACATCAACATCAGCATCCGCGTTGACAGCGCTTACCGCAGAGATGCCGGAATGCCGCCCGCCGAGGAGTCCAGCGCGGCGCGGCCCTATCGCAAAATCTTCGCCTCCTATTCGCGCCGTGATATTGAGATCGTCAAACAGTTCGAACTCCTTGCCGATGCGTTAGGTGATGAATACCTACGCGACCTGACGCACCTGCGCGCCGGGCAGGAATGGAACGAAGAGTTAATGCGGTTGATTCGGCAAGCGGACATCTTTCAGCTTTTCTGGTCACGCAACTCGATGACCTCGCCGTTCGTCCGGCAGGAGTGGGAGTACGCGCTTTCGCTCGGCAGACCGAACTTCGTCCGCCCGACCTACTGGGAAGAGCCGCTGCCGAGCGCGCCGGAGAAGAACCTCCCGCCCGCAGAACTCGCCCGCCTCCACTTCCAACGCATTCGCGCCGCTAACAGAGACACCCAACGCGGCGCGGCTGCTGCCCTGGATGTTTTCTGGGAAAAAAGAAAAAGAACCAGAACAGCGAGCGCGTTAACTTCGATTGATGAGGTTGCCGCGTCTGACGCGGAAACTCTGCTGGACGTGGCGTGCCCGCCAGACGCGCCCGTTGATCCGGTGACGAGAGATGCAGCAACCGCTCCGGCTGCCGAACTGCTAAATGCCTACGGCGCACCCCCCGCTAGCGCAAGAAAATCCCGAGCCCCGCTCTACGCCGGACTGATGACGGCGGTCGTCGCCGTTTTTCTAGTGGGCGTCTCTATGAACGTCTGGCTTGGGAGCAGCAGCGTGATGAATGCCAACGCTAACGTCAATGTAAATCCATCGCCCAGCCCCGCCGTCAATGTGAATACGGTGACGAACGCCAACCTCACGCGCGAAGAGTACGAGAGGGACAGGGCGCGCTATGAGAGGGAGGCGCGCGAGGCGGGTCGCACCATCGGCAGGGGCGCAAACGACCCTTGGCTGTGGACGAAGACGCGCGCCGCGCTGCTCGCCGCCGACGATCTGCGCGACTTCACCATCGATGTGGACGTGGAAAACGATGTGGTCACTTTGAGCGGCTTGGTCGTCAACCAGTCGCAAAAGACCAGAGCTGGAAGGATAGCGCAACGCATTGAAGGCGTCAGGAGCGTCAGGAACAACCTGACCGTTTCGGCGGGCGGCGGCACGAACATCAATACCAACGCGAACACGAACGCGAACGCTCATCGGAACGCCAATCCGAAAAGCTAAACAATCCGTCGGCGCGGGCCAGAGCAGCGCGACAAAGACATTCGCCGGCGGAGCTTTACCGCTCAAGCCGCTTCTCAATCGAAAGGACTCAAACATGAAACACGCTTCAACCAAATTCTCTCTCCGACACGTGGCATTCATCTGCTGCGTCGTCACCGGCGTTCTTTACTCATCGATAGCCAGCGCGGCGGGCGCGAACTGGCCGCAGTGGCGCGGGCCGGACTCGCAGGGCGTGTCGCCCGAAAAAAATGTTCCCGCCGAATGGACGGGGACGAAGAATGTGAAGTGGAAAACGCCGCTGCAAGGCCGCGCGCATTCTTCGCCGATTGTGTGGGGGAAGAAGATTTTTCTGACCACCGCGATTGAGGGCGAGAAAGTGCCGGGCGCGCAGGCGATGAAGCACACGATTGAAGGCAAGGAGTGGAAACACCCGGACAGCGTCGGGGCGGACCGGCGTTACACTTTCAAAGTGATGTGCTTCGACCGCGACACGGGACGGCTCTTGTGGGAGCGCGTCGCGTTTGCAGGCACGCCGTATGACGACCGCCACCGCAAGAGTTCCTATGCGGCTTCGACGCCGACCACTGATGGCAAGATGATCTATGCCTTCTTCGGCGCGGAAGGCGTCTATGCTTACGACATGAACGGCAAACTCGCGTGGAAGCAGGACGTGGGCAAACTCGGCACGGTCGGGATGGGGACGGGGACATCGCCGGTGTTGTTTGAGAATCTTGTTATTTTGCAGTGCGATCAGGAAGAGGGAACTGATTCTTTCATCGTCGCTCTGGACAAGAAGACGGGCCAGCAGGTATGGCGCGTGCCGCGCAAGGTGCAGGTCAGTTGGTCCACGCCGATCATCGTCCGCACGAAGCAACGCGCAGAATTGATCACGAGCGGGACGGAAGCCGTCATCTCTTACGCTCCGGCGACCGGCAGAGAGTTGTGGCGCAGCACGGGCGTCGATAGCAACGCGATCCCGACGCCGATCACGAACGGCGAGATCGTCATCCTCTCGGCAGGCTACCCGAAGAAGCGCGCCTTCGCCGTCCGCCTCGGCGCGCTGAGCGGCGACATCACGAACACGCCCGCTGTTCTGTGGAAACAAGAGAAGTACACGGCCTACGTGCCGTCGCCGATCCTCTACGGCGATTATGTTTATTTGATGACTGACAAAGGCATCTTGACCTGCGTTGACGTGAAGACCGGCGAGATCAAATATGAAGGCGGGCGCGTCCCCGTGCCGGCGACCTTCATGGCCTCGCCGGTGGCGTTCGGTGATAAGATTCTCTTGACGAGCGAGGACGGCGACACCTACGTGATCAAGGCCGGGCCGAAGCACGAAGTCATCCGCGCCAATGCGCTCGGCGAACCGGTCTTCGCCTCGCCTGCGATTGCGGACGGAATGATCTTCATTCGCGGCGAGAAGAATCTGTACTGCATAGGCAACAGCTAAATGATGAATGATGAGTGCGGAATGATGAATGGAACACAGCCGCGCAGTGACATTCATCATTCCGCACTCATCATTTTCTTCTGAAGGAGTGAAGCAATGTTTGAAGCACAATCGTCAACTTCGTCCAATCGTTCCTCGGTGTTGAAAATCGGCGGCGTGATCGCTTTGGGGCTCATCGCGGTCGTCGTGTTTTACAAGTCTTACGGCTATCGCTGGCTCGACAATGACAGCGCGCATTACGACGAGTTGGAAAGGCATCGCGCAGCGCAGCAGCAACAGCCTGACGTGCTGACTGCCCCTGCCGCGCCAGTTGTCGCGCAACAGCCCGCGCCAGTCGTCAACGCCGAGCAGTCTGCGCCCGGTGCGCCAGCGACCACGACAAGCGCGCCGGCTCAAGCGGCGACGGCGGTTGAATCAACGGGCGGCGGCAAACCCGCCAATGCCGGAGCGTCCGCGAGCGGCGCGGCGCAAACAGCAGTGTTAGAGGCGAATCATCCGACGGTCAAGCCTGCGGCGGCGGGGCGAAATTACTGGACTAATTTTCGCGGCCCGAATCGGGATGGGCATTACGACGAGTCGGCGGTGAAGACAAGTTGGCCGTCCGCCGGATTGAAGCAGGCGTGGAAGCAGCCCATCGGCGTCGGCTTCGCTTCGTTCGTGGTGGCGGACGGCGTGGCCTACACGATTGAGCAGCGGCGGAAGCAGGAAGTCGTGACAGCTTACAACGTGGAGACCGGGCGCGAATTGTGGACGCACGGGTGGGACGCGCTCTTCACCGATTCAACTGGCGACGGGCCGCGCGCGACGCCGACGTGGGACGCCGGGCGCATCTACGCGCAGGGCGCGGCGGGCGAATTGCGTTGCCTCGATGCGAAGACCGGCAAACTCTTCTGGCGTCGTAACATCTTGAGCGACAGCGGGGCCGACAATCTTTCATGGGGCATGGCCGGTTCGCCGCTCGTGGTGGACGATAAAGTGATCGTGTTGGCGGGCGGCGGTGGCGGCAGGTCCGTCGCCGCTTACCACAAGCTGACGGGCGCGCCGGTGTGGAAGTCGCAGAATGATCGCGCGTCTTACACGTCGCCGATGCTCGTCAATCTCGGCGGGCGGCGGCAAGTGTTGTTGGTCAGCGCGAATCGGATGTTCAGCCTCGCGCCGGAAGACGGCTCGCTCCTCTGGTCCCATCCGTGGGAGACGAGTATGGGGATCAACGTCTCACAGCCGATCATCATCGACAAGAATCACGTCTTCATCTCCGCCGGTTACGGCAAGGGCGCGTCGCTCGTCGAGTTGCAGCCCACGAGCGGCGGCAAGTTCACCGCGCGTTCACTGTGGGAAAACATCAACCTCAAGACGAAGTTCAACAGCCCGGTCTATCACAACGGTCACGTCTATGGCTTGGACGAAGGCATTCTCGCTTGCGTCGATGCCCAGACGGGCGAGCGCAAGTGGAAAGGCGGGCGCTACGGTTACGGCCAGTTGCTCGTGGCGAGCGGTCATCTGATCATCTTGACGGACACGGGCGAGTTGGCTTTGGTCAAAGCCGAGCCGTCGCAGTTTACGGAAGTGGCAAAGTTCCCGGCCATTCAAGGCAAGACTTGGAACGTGCCGGCCATCGCGGGCGGGCGGTTGTTAGTTCGCAACGGGAATGAGATGGCTTGCTACTCCTTGACGGAGTAAAAAGCAAAAGGCGGCTTCGCAAGGCAAAAGGCAAAAGTGAAGACGAGTTGCGCGTCGATCACTTTTGCCTTTTTACTTTCCTCTCACTGTTGCGACCAATGCAAACGCCGAGAGGGCCAGCCCGACGAACACTTGCGGCTCGCGCATGAGAAAGAGCGCGGCGGCGAAGAGCGCGCAGACCATTACATTCGCCAGCAGGCAGAACAGCCACAGCACGCGATCCCGCCCCGCGTTTCTCAACCACGCCACATTCAGAAAGCCGCAGAAGATGAGCGCCGCGCCCGTGCCGACGAACCAGAGCGCGTTGTGCGTGAACGCGCGGTAAGCAAACGGCGTGAATCCCATGTGGACGAGGCCGAGCGCGACCAGCAGCCAAGCGCAGATGAGATGGAGTTTTCCAAACATAGAGTTTAGTGATCGTATTGTCCCGCCAGCCAGCGTTCGCGGTAAGTGTCGATGAAGCGTTGAAAAAATGCGCGGGCGCGCGGGGCGAGATCGTCAAGCGCGTGCGGTTCTAAGAAACAAGTCGGCGGCGGTGTGTACCAAGCGGGAAACTCGGAGGGCGCGCCGTAGATGGCGTCGAAGGTGCGGCGCGTTTGGCCGGCGACATAGCGGCCCCGATGAATGCTCCACGCACTGAAAAAGACAGCGTCGCCAGCGTCTAATGAAATTCGCACTGCGCCCGGCATGTGCGGCGAGTCGGGGCGTTGACCGTGTAAACCTTTGCGGATCGATAGTTCTTCCGGCGTATCCCAACGCGCGTGCGTGCCGGGAACAATCTCCAGATGATCGTCGGGGACCAAAGCGACGTGCAGGTGAATGCCGGTGTGTTGCTGCATTCGCCGCTGTTCTGTGGCTTCGTCGGGCGCGCCGAACTGCTGATCGCGGTGCCAGTCGCCGGCGCGCGTCTCGTCGCGCGGCTCGAAGAAGAATTGCGTGTTGTGAAAGAGCGGCTCGTCAATGCCGAGTTGAGTTAAGAGATCGAGAATTTGATCGGCGGCGATGAAAGAGAGCAGTGAGGTTAGTTGAGAGCGATGCTCAACGAAATAACATGGCTCGGTCAGGAAGGCCATGTTGGTTGCGTTCGCGGCTCGCGGCTGATCGGGCGCAGACACGAGCCATTGTTGCCATACCCGATCACAGAGCGCGCGCAACGCGGCGACGCGCGCGGCGTCGAGCAGTCGCGGGACGACGACGAAGCCCCGTTCATCCCACTGACGGTTGACAGCCTCGCCTTTCAGTACAACGCTCATGCAACAGTAGGAGTTAGGATTCAGGAGTTAGGATTTAGCAAAGGCAAAGATCTGTTTCCTGAATCCTAACTCCTGAATCCTGCATTTAGAACAGCAGCTTGAGGCCGAACTGCAAACGGCGCGGACTCTGCGCCGACGAGATTTTCCCGAAGGTGGGTGAACCCGGAAAGTAAAAGTTATCGGGTAAGTTAAAATTCGGGCGATTGAAAAGATTGAACGCTTCGGCGCGCAATTGCAAGTTAATTGTCTCGGTCAAGGCCGTGTTCTTGACGAGCGAGGCGTTGACGTTTTGGAAGCCGGGGCCGTCGAGAATGTTGCGGCCCGCGTTGCCGAACGTGCCGAAGGTGGGAAACGCGAAAGCGTCGGTGTTGAACCAGCGTTCGGGCGTGCGGTGCGCGAGGCGCGGATCGCCGGTGACGTTGGGGCGATCATTGGCACCGAAGCCGAGGTTGGAGCGGCCCGTGTTGCTGATGTCGATTTCGGGCAAAAGCGCGACGGTAAACGGTCGGCCAGTTTGCAAAGTAACGACGCCGTAAGTTTGCCAGCCGGTGACGAGCGTGGTTAAGAAGCCATTGTCTGCGAGGAAGCGGCGGCCACGACCGAACGGGAGATCGTAGGCGTAGCTCAAGGAAAAGCGTTGGCGCACGTCGAAGTTGGAGCGACCGCGTTCGGCGCGCACGTTGTTACTGTCCTGCGGGAAGTTGGGATCGCCGGCGCTCGAAAAGAAATTCGAGGCGTCGTCAATTGATTTTGCGTAAGTGTAAGACGCGAGCAGCGAGAGGCCGGCGGTGAGTCGCTGTTGCAGGCGCGCTTGCAGGCTGTGATAGTTCGAGTTGGCGCGCGACTCTAATAAGTTGATGTCGTCGAAATGCGGCACGGGTCGCGGGTTCGGCTGCTGCGCGCTGGGGCGTGGCTGGTTGATGTCGCGCGCTGTTTGTAGTTTGGTCCCCTTCGAGCCGACGTAGGCTACTTCGAGGACGCGGTTTCTGCCGAGTTGTTGTTGGACGCTTAAGTTCCAGTGCTGCATGTAGGGCGCGCGTAAGTCGCGCTGGAAAGCGATGGCCGTGCCGGGCAACTCAAACGGGAAGAAACTCGGAAACGGATCGTTAAGCGTGAGCGGCAAGCCGGGCAGCGAGAAGTAAAGATTGAGATCGAAAAACGGCGCGTTGAAGTAGAGCGCCTCGCCGGGCGCGAGCGCGTTCTGGT
>JALZKK010000381.1 GCA_030859285.1 Acidobacteriota bacterium
GAGCGGCATAAGCGATTCAACAGATCGGGGCAGTGATAACGAACGCCTGCGCGGCGAAGTGTTAATTCCGCAAGACACGTTGATGCGCGTCGAATTGTTGACCAGCCTTTCGACCGATGCGACGCAACGCGGTGATCGTTTCGACGCGCGCGTGATCGAGCCTGCCGACTATGCCGGCGCGACGGTCAGCGGTCGCGTCGCGCGCGTCAAACGTTCCGGCAAAGTGCGCGGCACTTCGGAACTGCAACTCACGTTCGAGCAGATTCGTTTGCCCGATGGCCGCTTTGCGAATTTCAACGCGCAAGTGATCGAAGTCGTGCGGAAAGGCGAAGGTGTGGGCGAGGTTGACGAAGAAGGCGGTGTGCGCGGGCGCAGCACGACGAAGGACGACGTGACGAAGGTCGGCGCGGGCGCAGGGATCGGCGCGATCATCGGTGCGATTGCGGGCGGCGGTAAAGGCGCGGCCATCGGCGCGGCCATCGGCGCAGGCGTCGGCGCGGGCGGCGTCCTCGCCGCACGCGGCAAAGACATCCGGCTGGAGCGCGGCGAAGAACTCGTCATCCGCACTTCAACGAACACTCAAGTCCGTTAAAGAGTCCAAAGTCCAATGTCCAAAGTCCAAAGTCGAAGACACTGTTCTTGACTTTGGACTTTGGACATTGGACTTTGGACTCTTCGTTTTGCTATCTTCGGGTTATCTCAAACACAACTAAGGAAATCAGATCATGGACACTGCGAAGGAAGCTACCGCGCCGGCCTCGGAGAAGAAAGATTCAGGTTCGTCTGCTGCTGCTGCCGGATTGCGCGGGGTGGTCGCCGCGCAGTCGTCAATTGGCGATGTTAACGGCGAGCAGGGCATACTTATTTATCAGGGCTATGACATTCACGACCTCGCCGCGCATTCGAGCTTCGAGGAGACGGTCTTTCTGCTCTGGCACGGTCGCTTGCCCAACCGGCAGGAACTCGATGACTTGAAGCGCGCCATCGGCGAGAATTACGCGCTGCCGTCGCAGGTCATCGACATGATCCGCGCCTTTCCGCGCGACGCCGAGCCGATGGACATGCTCCGCACTGCCGTCTCCGCGCTCGATTTCTATGATCAGCAAGGACATGACCTCTCGCGCGAGGGGGCGCTCAGGACAGCGCTGCGGCTGACCGCGCAACTGCCCGTCATCACCGCCGCCATCGAGCGTATCCGCAACGGCCAAGAGCCGATTGAAGCCAAGCCCGAACTCAACATCGCCACTAATTTTCTCTACATGCTCAAAGGCGAAATGCCTTCCGAGCGTGAGGCGCGCATCTTCGACGTGTGCCTGCTCCTGCACGCCGATCACGAGTTGAACGCTTCGACGTTCACCGCGCGCGTCGTCGCCGGCACGCTCGCCGACATTTACGGCGCGGTGACGGCGGCCATCGCCGCCCTCTCTGGTCCTCTGCACGGCGGCGCGAACACCAACGTCATGAAAATGCTCTTAGAGATCGGCGACATCAGTCGTGTGGAAGATTACGTCCACAACGCGCTCGCGCAGAAGCAGAAGATCATGGGCATCGGCCACGCGGTTTATAAAACGGAAGACCCGCGTGCCACACACCTGCGGCAGTTCTCGAAAGAGGTAGGCGAGAGTAAGGGCGAGACCAAATGGTTCGAGATGTCGCAGAAGATTGAAGAGACGATCAAGCGCGAGAAAGGCATGTACCCGAACGTCGATTTCTACTCAGCCTCGACCTATTACATGATGGGAATTCCGCTCGATCTCTACACGCCGATCTTCGCCATCTCGCGCATCTCCGGCTGGACCGGCCACATCCTCGAACAATACGCCAACAACAAATTGATCCGCCCGCGCGCCGAATACGTCGGGCCGCGCGATCTGAAGTATGTGCCGATTGAGCAGCGATAATTGCTGAAAAGTTAAAAAACGAAAAGGCGCGGAAAGCTCCGCGCCTTTTCGTTTGGAATCTTGTCGCTTTAAGCGCTTTCGATAATTTTGAAACTTTGAGTTTTGATGAGTTCGATTGAATGAAAAACTCGCGGGCGATTTTCTCGCGTGCCTTGCTTACACAGAATCCGCACTTCGCGCTCGCCTGTCGTCACAAAATTCTTCGTTGCCTCTTTGATCTGCGCGGCGGTAATGGAAAAAGGCGCGTGGTCAAAATCATATTCATGCAAGCTGTAGGATTCAACAGGATTAACAAGATTGACAGGAAAGAAAAGTGATCACATGTTTGAGTTCAGTGAATCATCCTGTCAATCCTGTCAACCCTGTCTATTCCTCATGTCCGCATCATCCGCTTCACATTTTTCATCGTCTTCCTCTGTTTCTTTGTGGTGAAATGCTTTTTGGCGGTCGCTCGCTTATTGCGCTTCGACTTCAGCGATGATGAAAGTTGAAATTGCTTTTTGCGCGAGCAGTTGCTTGCCGTAGGCGGCGGCTTCGTCGTGGGTGGCGAAGAGGCCGGACTGCACGCGATACCAAGTTTTATTTTTCCGGGCTGGCTGTCGGTCGAGCCGGGCGGTGAAGCCGGCGGCGTCGAGTTGCGTGATCAACGCTTCGGCTTCTTCGGATTTATTGAACGCGCCGAGTTGCACCGTAAAGGCGTTTGCGGCGTGGCCTGCCGGAGCAGTCGCGGAAGAGGCGTTGTCCGGCGTCGCCGATTGTGTGGTCAGTGCGATGTCATCGAGTGAATCGTCGGCGGGCGCGGCGTCATCGTTGGCGATATTGACCGGCAGCGTGTTGAGTTGGATATCTCTTTGAAGAGCATAGTTGTTGGCTGATGCGGCATCGCGGGCCGTGGCGCGCGCGTGAGAGAGATTCACCGCCGCGTCGTTGCGGGGCAGCGTGCCGGAGCGGAACAGCCAATTACAGAAAACGACGAAGACGACGGCAGCCACTCCCCCGGCCAGCAGCCAGAGCGGGGAAACGCGCAACACGCGCGCGCCCACGCCGTAGGCATCGACGGGATTTCCCGTTGCCGCAGGGAGTGGCGGGTTCGGCGGTGGCGCAAGAGCTTCCGGCGAGAACGATGACTCCATTGCGGGAGGAGCCGCGTTGATGGCCGCTGCCGCCGACAACTCCGGCGCAGACCGTGAGTGCCTGATGGTTGTTGTCGCCGGTTCGCCGGCCAACGCGAGACGCTCGCGTAAGGATGCCGGGCGCGGCATCTCTGCCAATGATACTTGCGGAGAAGTAGGCGCGTTGGCGGGCGGCGTGGTTGCTGTCGTCTTCGCCGGCATGATGAGCGCTTCGTCGTTCACCACCGAGACGAGAAAAGTGGTCGCGCAACGGGCGCAGGCGACGCGCGTCTTGAAGGCGGCGGGCGCATTCGCAATCTCACCTTGCAGTTGGCATTGTGGGCAGATGATCTTCATGGCGAAAATTCTCAGTTGAAACGGCCCACCGGCGAGCGCGGAGTGCTGGACGATGGCGACTAAGCGGAGCGTAAGAAGGGCAAGGGAAGGTTGACCTCTCCGCAACAAATCTATGCGGTGAGTTAATCTGCCTCAGAGATTGAGGCCAGCGAATGCTCCGTTGGCAAATTAGCGTCTGACGCTGGCGCTCGCGCCGGCGCACAGAAATAGTAGGCCAGCGACGAAGCATTAGGCAAGAGGAGAAAACGCACAGCGGTTGGGGTATCATCGTGCTGGCTTGTAACGCGCTCCCGCGGGAGCCGGTGTGATCGTGGTTGCCGGCGAAGGCGTGGGGACGAAACCGCCGAGAGGAAAAATATGGACGAGCGAAGAAAAACTAAACGATCAAAGATCAGTCTCGACGCCAGTTGGGAAGGTATCCTCGGACGCTTCGAGGGCAGCATCGCAGACATCAGCCGTGATGGATGTTTCCTCCTGACTTCTGATCGAGTGCAACCGGGCGAACTGATTCGGCTGGAGATCAAACTGCCCGGCGCGGGCGAGCTTTACCTATGGGCCGAAGTGGTCTATCAGGTCAGAGAGATCGGCTTCGCGCTCCGCTTCACCAGCACGGAGACAGGCGAGGGAGATACGCTCGAACGCTTGCTCAACTACATGTCCCGCAAAGAGGCGGTCTGAGCCAGACTTAGCGCGAGCGTTGTGCCTGCGCGCCGGACATGCTTATCGTTCCATGCAATTCTCCATCGGCATTCATTCCGCTGGGGACGCCAACTTAAATGCGTTACGTTGAGAATCCGCCCAATCCATGGCTGCACACACACAAGTCGAGTGGATCGGCGAGCCGCCGGAAGCGCGACAGGAAGTCTTTGAAGAAGAGGCGACGCGCTCGATCATCACGCATAACCATAGCCCCGACATCGATTTCGATTACAGCGTCAACGTCTAGCGCGGCTGCACGCACGCCTGCACTTACTGTTTCTCGCGCCCGACCGCGCAAGGCGCACTCTTCGATTGACGGACGATGAACGATGGACCATAGACGATAGAGATTGAATGACGATTGAGACGACTTAACTTTGTAACTACCGAGCCGCCGTCGTCCATCGTCCATCATCCATTTCGGGTCTTGATCTTCTCGCGCCGAAGAATTAAAACATCAGGTAAGCTCCACAGATTCAGACATTGGGCGGGAGGGAAAGTCGATGATTACCATTGGGGATGTTATCCGCGACCGCGAACCTTACTTCGTGCGCGAGTCGGCGACCGCATTGGACGCGGCGGAGTACATGACCTCGCGCAACATCGGCGCGGTCTGCATTCTCGACGATGCGGACAAGTTGACAGGCATCTTCTCCGAACGCGATCTGCTGCGCCGTGTCGTGTTGGCACGACAAGACCCGGCGAGCGTGCCAGTGCGCGACGTGATGAGCGAGATCACCGTCGCCATCGAATGCAGCGACACGCCGCACGACGCGCTCGAACGCATGGAGCAGCACAGCACGCGACACCTGCCCATTGTGCGCGACGGCAAATGGGTCGGAATGCTCTCGATGCGCGACATCATGCGCGTCGAATTAAGCGAGCAGGGAGACGAACTGCGTTTGCTGCACGAGTACACGGGAATATGAAAAGCAGTCGGCAGGCGGCAGGAGCAGTCGGCAGGCGGCAGGCGGCAGTTAAGACGGGCTGCTTCCATACCGCAGATCGCCTTTTTCTTCCTGCTTCCTGCTCCTGCCGCCTGCCTCCCGCCCTCTGCCTCCTGCTCCTGCTTCCTGCCTTCTGCTTCCTGCTTGCCTGCTCTTCTCCGCCGCCCGGACGGGGCGCGGGCGAAGTCGAGAGCGCGCCGCAGTCTGCCGCGAAGTTTCGCGTCGAGACAGTGGTAGATAATCTGGAAGTGCCTTGGGCCATCGTCTTCACGCCCGACGGACGGATGTTGTTCACGGAGCGACCGGGCCGCGTGCGCGTTTACGAGAACGGGTGGCTGCGCCCTGAACCGCTCGCCGTCATCCCTGATGTCGAGCAGACGGGCGAGACCGGCCTGATGGGGCTGACGCTGCACCCGCAGTTTGCCGACAACAAATTTCTCTATCTCGCTTACGCCTATCGCGGCAGAGACGGTCTGCTCGTGCGCGTCGTCCGCTTCCGCGGAGCGAACAATGGACTGGCCGACAGCAAAATCATCATCGAAAACATTCCGGCAGCGCGCTTCCACGCCGGCACGCGCCTCGGCTTCGGCCCCGACGGAAAACTCTACATCACGACCGGCGACGCCACCGACCGCCAGCTCGCACAGCAATTAAATTCTCTCGCCGGCAAAATCCTGCGCTTAAACGACGACGGCACAGTGCCGCCCGACAACCCGTTCGTCAACCAACAAGGCGCGCGCCCGGAGATTTGGACGCTCGGCCACCGCAACGCGCAAGGACTGGACTGGCAGCCGGGGACCAATTTGCAATTCCAAACCGAACACGGCCCCTCCGGCTTCGACGGCCCCGGCGGCGGCGACGAAGTCAACATCGTCGAACGCGCCAAAAACTACGGCTGGCCCGTCATTCATCACACGCAAACCAAACCCGGCCTCGAATCCCCGCTCCTCGAATACACGCCCGCCGTCGCCCCCGCCAGCGGCGCGTTCTACACCGGCGCGGCGCTGCCGCAATTCACCAACAACTTCTTCTTCGGCGCGCTCAGAGGCGAGAGCCTGATCCGCGTCGTCCTCGACAACCGCCGCGTCGTCAGCCAAGAACGCCTCCTCGAAAAACAATACGGACGCATCCGCGACGTAACCGAAGGGCCAGACGGCGCTCTCTACTTCTCCACCTCCAACCGCGACGGGCGCGGCAAGCCGGCGAAAGACGACGACCGGATTTTGCGAATCGTGCCGGTGGTTTCTGCTTCACCTTTAGCGCCTGCTAAGGCTGAAGCTGTTTCTACGCCTACACCAAATTCACCGATACATGCTGTTGACTTTGCAAACTTCACTTATCCGATTCCCGATGAGCCGCGAACTCGCAAGAACACAATTACTCTTCGTAACGGGGAACTTCCGCCGACGCGCTTCAACCAACATGGCATTCCGTTGGACATTGGATACAGATCAACGGGGGCTGATTACATTGATGTCACAGGTGACGGAGTTGAAGATGCCATCGTTCATCTTGGCATTATTCACAGCGGAACAGCGAGTAGTAGTTACGTTTACATCTACGCGCTAAAGAAAAAACAACCTGAGCTGCTCTGGTCGTTCGCAACGGGAGATCGCGCCGATGGCGGTTTGAAGGCAATTTACGCGGATGATGGCAGACTAGTTGTTGAGCTTCTAGGTAGAAATAAAATCATTGGAAGTGATCTGTATGCGGACGATGGAGAAAAACAAGGAGACTGCTGCCCAAAGTCTTTTACCCGCACCCGTTACCAATGGCGAGACGGACGTTTTAGACAAATAGGCGACGCAGAGATGCTACCACTCCAACCAACATCTCTGGTTCGGTAACTGATGTTGACGTGCCAAGTCGTCTCTCGCTATCGGCTTGCGGGCGCGAGATTGAAAGGAGCGGTATGAGAATCCTAATCTGCGCTTTATTCCTCAATGCACTGCCGGCCTCTCTAATGGCGCAGGAAAAAGACCGTTGGCGACGTGTTGACACGCTCGAAGATGCCAGCATTGACATGAATACTTCCCGTGTAACTTTCGGTGAGGGCCGAATCGGGCGCGTTAGATTTCGCATGATTCTATTGAAGCCCGAACCGTTGCGGGGAAGGTCGGGAGTCAAATATAAGAGTCGCCGTTGGATTGTGGAATTGAAATGTCTTGAGAGGAGTTACAGAGTAACCGAATCGAACCTCTTCGACGCAAAGGATGAGTTGCTTCATTCCGAAGAGTTGTCAGACCCGTCTGAGAAATGGGAAACGGTGAAAGAGGGCAGCACGATGGCGAAACTCTGGACACCCGCTTGCGAGTTGATTGCACAGAAAAGACGAAATCCCTGAACTGCTCTCTCAACCACAAATATCAAACTGGCAACCGCAAATCCTCAAAGCGTCCGCGTCACTTTCGCCAGCGAGCGCGGCGCATCAGGATTTAACCCTTTGGCATCAGCCAACAACGCGGCGAAGAGTTGGGCGGGAATGATGTAAGGGATTGGGGCGAGAAACTCGTCGATGTCTTCGGGCATTCGGAGCGCGCGGGTGCAGTTCGACGCCGCCGCCTCGTCGCCGGTGATGGCGAGCGTGTCGGCGCGCAGTTCTTTCAAGCGTTCGATGAGCGTGCGCGTGCTGTCGAGCGTGACGCCGGGCGGGGCGAAGAGGAAGACGGGGAAGTGTCGCTCGACCATCGCGAGTGGGCCGTGCAGGAAATCCGCTGAGGAAAATCTTTCGGCGACGACGTAGCAAGTCTCCATCAATTTCAAAGCCATTTCGTAAGCGTTCGCGTAGAGCAAGCCGCGACCGACGACGACGCAGTTTTCCATAAAGACGTAACGCTCGACTAATTCTTCGACCTGCGGGCGCAACTCCAAAGCGCGCGCAGCCATATCGGGAATGCGTTCGTAATCAAGCCGTGCGTCTTTCGCGCCGGCCAGCGCGGCGGCGAGCATGTGGAAGTGGAGCATCTGCCCGGTGAAAGTCTTCGTCGCCGCGACTGAACGCTCGCGCCCGCCGTGCATCAAGAGCGTCTCGTCAACCACGCCGGTCATCGTCGAGTCCGCCTCGTTCGTGATCCCCACTGTGTGCGCGCCACACGCACGCGCGTTCTCTAACACGCGGTTGATGTCCTCGCCTTCGCCCGACTGCGAGACGCCGACGACGAGCGCATGTTTCAAATTCAGCTTCGCGTGATACAGCGTATGCACCGACGGCGCGGAGAGCGACACCGGAATGCCCGTCGTCACTTCAAGCAGATAGCGACCGAACAACGCCGCGTTGTCGGAACTGCCGCGCGCCACCAACACGATCAGATCAATATCGCGCTCGCGCAAGTATGCGCCCAAACGCTCGACTTTCCCGCGCTCTTCCGCCATCGTCTTGTGCAGCGCCGCCGGTTGTTCGGCGATCTCTTGGAGCATTAAGGACAAAGATTTTTACCTCCGGTCAAATCGTCCGTTGTCAGTAGTCAGTAGTCAGTAGTCCATTGTCTTCGTTTTCCCGCCTTGAGCCTTGAGCTTTAGCGCTCAACAAATCGATCACATGCAACGGACAACTAACTGCTGACAACGGACAGCTTTTCAGTTATAAACCATCCCGGCGGGAAACGGAAAACAGTTTGCAGGAGAGAGTATGGTCTCGATAGTCGAACGCGATGCGGCAATGCTGGTCGAGGCGCGAAAGGAGGCGGGTGCGATTCGTTTGCTGTCTCTCGACGTATTTCGCGGGATCACGATTGCCGGGATGATCTTGGTAAACAATCCCGGCACGTGGGCGCACATTTACGATCCGTTGGAACACGCCGCGTGGCACGGATGGACGCCGACCGATCTGGTATTCCCGTTTTTCCTGTTCATCGTCGGTGTCTCGATTACACTCGCCTTTGCGCGGCGAGTGGAGCGGGGCGGCTCAAACCGCGATCTCTATCTGAA
>JALZKK010000404.1 GCA_030859285.1 Acidobacteriota bacterium
CACGTCGCAGGCAAGCAACGGTTCCGAAAATTTCACCGGCTCGTGCGAGCGAGAGCCGGCCACACCCCACTCTTGCCGTTGAGCAATGGAAAAACTGTCCGGCGATAGACAATTGACGAGTATTGCGGAAGCCATATAACAACTAAAGACGACGAGCAGAACTTGAGGGTATAATGTTTCGTGCGGTGTGATGCGGCTGAACAGCCGTCTTACAAGACGGCTGTTCGGCAGTCCAATTCAAAGTTCGATGCTTTCGGGTCGAGACAACGGTTGAGATATTGTTACAAAATATGAATGAGGAAACGTATGCTCACTGATTTAGAGCTAATGAGTATTCACGTTCGCGCGTTGTTCACCCATAATGCTGAGTCGCGGCTTTTATTTGTCAATGAGCCGGACAGCGCGGTTGCTCCCGCTCCTCGTTTGTTTTTGGGTCAAACGCGAGTCGGCAACGTCTGGAGATTTCGCGCCGACCTTCCAGAGAATCTTATCCAAGAATTGGATTCGTTGTGTCGGACGAGCCGCCGGTGAATACTGAGTTCAACGAGCCGCCTCGCCACGTCGAAAGATACGTGCGGCTACTCGAAAAACACGTGCCTGTCGAGAGAGTGTCAACAGGCCCGGCATATCACTTTCCTGAAAACATTGCCCCGTCAAGACATCCGGTTGCCATGACGGAAAACGATGCGGAAAGGTTACAGGGCGGCTTTGAGGAGTTAGTCGCAGAACTTCCCGCTTGGCAACCATTCGTCGCCCTCATCGAGGGTAATCGAGCCGTGTCCGTGTGTCGCAGCGTTCGCATTACGCCTGAGGCTCACGAGGCTGGTGTCGAAACGTTGCCGGATTTTCGCGGAAAAGGCTATGCAAAAGATGTCGCGGCTCAATGGGCACAACGAGTGCGGGCTGTCGGTGCTCTTCCCTTATACAGCACGTCTTGGGAGAATAACGCTTCGCAAGCAGTAGCGCGAAAACTGCGCTTAGAATGTTACGGTGCTGATTTTCAGGTCATTTGATAGTTGCTGGAACTGAGCTATGAAAAAGAGGCGCGCAAAAAATAACGCCGCATCGAACAAGTCATTCGAGCGGACGGCGGGATAGCCTGCTTGTCATGGTGCGTGTGCAAGTCAGGTTGTCGCTGTTCGCCCGCCACCGCTCAATTCCATCTATAAAGCGAGTCAAGAGAAAAGAATAGAGTTCTCCCAAAGCGGCGCAGGTGCCGCTTTTTGTTTCTCTTAACGATGGGCTTCAGGGTTATGCAATCGCACTGCTGCTAGTTTGCGAACCTTGCCCACCTTGTTCTGTAGTTTGTCGTGTTGCGCCTCAACTTCGATGCTGTCCAGCGACAGCGATCAACCATCTATCCGGGCATCTAAGTAGCCCATGAGGAATCATGTGCACCTTCTTCACCTATCGGAAGAAGGGTCAGCCGCCCAATCAGCGTACAAGCATTCGTCTCTCGGAAGAGCGTAGCTTACGGAATTGCCGGGCAAGCTGACTTCGACTGCCGCACTATTCTCCGGCAAGATTTCCGCGCCGGAGAAACTCGGCATAATCAATTTCGTCTCTGAGCATGATGAAACATCTGACCAAGAGCTTGCGCGCGACGGCGACCTTTGCCTTCGCCTTGCCCCTCCGCTTCATTACCTGTTGATAGAAGTCCCGCAGTTGTTCGTCGCGCGCGAGCGGCACTCTGTCCGGCTTCGACCAGCAAGTACCTAAGCAGACGTGAACCCGCTTTGCTGATTGAGCCATAGACTTTCCGCTCTGCTGACGAGTGTTCCGTCACATCTAACCCGACGTAGGCTGTCACCTTGCGGGTTGACGAGAAGCGCGAGACATCACCGATTGTGTGAACTAAACACAATGAGGTCAGTAGTCCGACTCCGGCGTGCGTTTGCACTCGCTGCACGCGCGCGTCCCTTTTGGCTTGATGCTTCAACCACCGCTCAACGGAAAGGATGCGCTGAGAGAGTTCATCGGCGATGCCAAGCCATTCGTCACGCTGCGTGGTGAGTACTGGCGAGAGTCGCAACTCCTGCAACCGTGTGCGTCCCTGCGCCGTGGCAAGTTTGGCTTGCAGTGAAAGTCCGGCTCCGATGGCGAGCGCGTGCAAAGAGTTCAAGATTATGGTTCGCAACTTCACCAGCTTGTGCCGAAACCTCAGTTGCCGCAACACCTCGCGGCTCTCCGGCGAATAGCGGTAAAGCTGCGGGAACTCATCGTGTACCAAAAGGTCAAGGATCAACTCGGCATCGCGCCGGTCGTTCTTCTGCCGCCGTCGCGCTAGTCTTCTAATCTCCGCCGCGTCGCCGACGAGCAAGCTGTGCCCAAGTTGTTCGATCATCTCCTCGAACCAGTTTGTGTAACCACTGGCTTCCACGCCGGTAATTACCTCACCCGTGAACTGCTGGTAGAAGCCGCGCACATCATCTTTCTGGTGATGGAGTTCGCGCCGCTTGATCTCGCCGTCCGTGGTGTCCATGTACGCCACTGTTTGTTGCCGCGCATGTAAGTCCACTCCGATATATACTGTCACTGTGGGTGCCTCCTTCGGCGATTGCTTAACCCACAACTGAGTCTAACAAAGACTCACCGGGAGAGGTGCCCGCTTTATATCATCAGCGTTAGGTTGCTTATTGAGAGGTAAAGTTAAATGAATAAGCATCTTGTCTTTGTTTATGGCACGTTGCGGCGTGGTGGTCTGCGTGCGATGCCGATGATCTTTCCTGCTGCGACGTTTATTGATACTGCAACAGTGCAGGGCCGCCTCTATGATTTTGGCACCTATCCGGGCTTGCTGCTTGATGAATCAAACTCGTCCGTTGTGGGTGAGGTGTATGAAGTTGATGACGAGACTCTGAATAAGTTGGATGCTATAGAAGCAGACAGCCATTACTGGCGGAAACAGGTGGAACTCTCTGTTGGTGGCCGCAGACAGATAGGTTGGGTTTATGTCTATAATCCTCAGTTCTATTCGCGTCTGATCTTAATTGAATCAGGTGATTGGATTGAATATGCCAAAACGAAAACAGACTGGCCGCCAGACACATGGCCTGACGAAACTTAGAGTAAGAGCGAGGTTGCATAGCATGTGATGAAAATTCTCGACATCGGCTGCGGCAAGCACAAGACGCCCGGCAGCATCGGCCTTGACAACAACCCGCGCACTGACGCCGACGTGATCCATGATCTCGACGTGACGCCGTACCCGTTCCCCGATAATGAATTTGATCTGATCATCGGCAACCAAGTGATCGAGCATTTGGACGACGTGCTGGCCGTCGTCGCCGAACTTTACCGTATTGCGAAGCCCGGCGCGATCATCCGGCTCGACACGCCGCATTATTCCGACATTGCGTCTTACACCGATCCGACGCACAAGCGTCACCTCACTACCGAATCTTTCGCTTACTTCACCAACGACCGCCCCGACTTCGACTTCTACAGCCACGTCCGCCTGCGCCCGCGCGTGATCCGCGTCACAATGCTGAAGCTCTGGCGGCTGCTCGGCTGCGAGCTGCTCGTCAACAGTTGCAACCGCTATCCTTCCTTGCGCTTCTTCCGCCGCTTCTGGGAGCAATACCTTTGTTTCGTCATTCGCGGCAAGACGATCTATTTCGAGTTTGAAGTCGTCAAGTAAACATCGCGCCCGCTGCTCAATTCGACTGCGAGTTTATTCTCCGACTGCGCGTAATCGAGATGCGCCGCCGCTTCAGAGACGGCGAGGAAGCGATGTACGTCGTCCGCGTTGGGGAACAAACCTTGCGCGACTTCCCAAGCGGTCGCGCCCTGTTTGCGGACCAATCCGATCACTTGCTCCTGCCGCTCGCGGATGGCGCGGAGGTAGCGGTTGAATAACTCTTCAAAATCCGTCACCGGCTCACCGTGTCCGCCGTGGATGAGCGTCGGCGCGAAGCTACGCAGGCGCGCGAGGCTGACGAGATACTCGGCCAGCGACCGAAAACGCCGCGACGGATCGACGGGATCGGGCGACAGCACCGGGTTTGGCGTGACGCGCTTCAGCACGCAATCGCCCGCGAAGATCGTCCGATCCGCTTCACGCACGAGCGAGCAAGAGCCGGGTGTGTGTCCCGGCGTGTGGATAACGCGCAGCACGCCGTTCGCAAATTCCAACTCCGCATTGTCTTTCAACTCACGATGCTCGTCGTCCGCGAGCGCGTCGGCCAAATGGCGCACATCTTCATAGATGCGCCGCATCTCGGCGATCTCTTCATCAGGAACACCCGCGCGGACGAGCAACGCGCGATGCTCTTCATGCGCCAGACGATTGGCGCGATGCCCCGTCTCCCACGCATGAACCAACACTTCGGCGTCCTTCGCCTCGTCGCGCAACTGTTTCGCCAATCCGCAGTGATCCTCATGCGCGTGCGTCAGCACGATTCGCCGGATGTCCGAGACACGCACCCGCGCCCGCCGCAAGCCTTCTCGCAGAACCTCAATTGCTTCTTTCGTTTTCGGCCCCGTGTCGATCAAAGTGATCGGATCTTCGGCGATCAGATAGACATTAACGGGACCAATATAGAACGGCGTGGGGACGGAGATAGGGAAAATCCGCATAAAAATTCACCGAAGAGATTGGAGTTTTATCTGCCCCGTTAGGGGCAACTGAAAGTAGCCCAGCGATTTATCGCTCGGACAATGGGGTAACGACATTGAGTCCCGTAGGGACGGTTGATTTGATCAAATCAGCCGTCCCTACGGGACTCTACTAAAACTTCTTTCCTTTCCCAGCGATAAATCGCTAAGCTATTTTCAAACGTCCCTCCGGGACGGCGTGCTAATACGCATATTTATTCGCCCCGATCAGCACGTCCGCGATTCGTTGCCGGGCGGCGATGGTGTTCGTCGGCGTGTGTTTGGTGAAGCGACGCAGCGCGGCGAGGAGCGTCCGTAGTTCGTCGCCTTCGGACATCGCGGCGAGTGTGTTCTTGGCGTTCATCTCGATCCGTTCGACGGCGTCGTTGCAGAAGACCTGCACCATGTCGAGGTAGCGCGCCGCCGCCGCTTCGCCCTCTTTGGCGGTGAGTTTTTGCGCGCGCAAGATGGCCGACTCCATCGCGTAAGCGTCCATGATAATATCGGCGACGCCCATCAGAATTTCTTGCTGCTCTGACAAAGCCATCATGTACTTTTGCGCCGCCGTGCCGAGAACCATCAATGCGACTTTCTTCGCGTTCGCGGCGAGTTTTTGTTCGGCGGCCAAAACGTTCTCGTCTTCATCGAGCGAAGGCATTGAAGGCTGAAGCACTTCGTCCATTAACTTTTGCGCGGCGGGCAAGAGCGCGAGTTGGCCGCTCAACGCGCTCTTCATCAGGCGACCGGGGACGAGCATTCGATTGATCTCGTTGGTCCCCTCGAAGATGCGGTTGATGCGCGCGTCGCGGTAAGCAGCTTCCGCCGGATAATCCGCCGAATAACCATAGCCGCCGTAAATCTGCACCATCTCGTCGGCCACGAAGCCGCAGTATTCGGAGAGCGAGACTTTGATGATCGAGCATTCGGCGGCGTACTCTTCAATCGCGCGCAGCTTCGCGTCGGGGTTGGTCGTATCGCCGATGGCTGTCTCGATCATGCCGAGCGTGCGATAGACCATCGACTCGCCGACCCAAGTCTTGATCGCCATCTCGGCGAGTTTCGTTTTGATCGCGCCGAAAGAAGAGATCGGTTTGCCAAATTGATGCCGCTCATTGGCGTAGCGCACGGCGTCGTGAATCATTAGCTTCATGCCGCCGAGACACATCGCGCCGAGCTTGAAGCGACCGATATTCAAAATGTTGAAAGCGATCTTCGCGCCCTTGCCGACTTCGCCCAAGAGATTCTCGACGGGCGTCTTCACGTCCGAAAGAATCAAGGCGCGGGTGCTTGATCCCTTGATGCCCATCTTGTGTTCTTCGCCGCCGGTCGAAAGTCCGGGTTGGCGCTCGACGATGAAGCCGCTGAATTTATCGCCGTCCACTTTCGCGAAGACCACGAAGAGATCGGCGAAGCCTGCGTTGGTGATCCACATCTTCTCGCCGTTCAAAGTGTAGTGCGTGCCATCCTCGCTCAAGCGCGCGGTGGCTTTAGCTGCCATCGCGTCCGATCCGGAGCCGGCTTCCGTCAAAGCGTAAGCCGTGATCAATTCGCCCGACGCGATCTTCGGCAGATATTTTTGTTTCGCCGCTTCCGTGCCAAAGTAAATGATCGGCGTCAGCCCGATCCCCGATTGCGCGCCGAGCGTCGTGGCGAATGAAGCGGCGCGGCCAGTGTTTTCTCCGACCAGTGCGCCGCTCGTCTGATCCAGACTCAGCCCGCCGTATTCTTCCGGGATGTTCGCGCCGATTAGTCCCAAGTCGGCGGCCTTGCTCACTAACTCGCGCGCCAACTCCCAATTATGTTTTTCGAGTTCGGGAATCGCCGGACGCACTTCATTATCCACGAACTGCCGGGTCGTCTCCGCGATCATGCGATGCTCTTCGGTGAAATCCTCCGGCGTGAAAATCTCCTCCGGCGTGCGCTCTTCAATCAGGAAGCTGCCCCCTTTAATGATCTGTTTTTCTTCGATTACGGCTGACATAAGCGTGTTCCTTTCCTCTCTTCGTCTGTGTCCCTGACGGGACGAAAACATTTCAGGCGATGCGCTCAAAAATTCCCGCCGCACCCATCCCGCCGCCGACGCACATTGTCACCATTGCGTAACGGCCATTGCGCCGTTCAAGCTCGCGCAAGACGGAAGCCGTCAATTTCGCGCCGGTGCAACCCAAAGGATGGCCAAGAGCAATCGCGCCGCCGTTGACGTTCACTTTTTCCGCGTCGAGTCCGAGCGTTTTGATCACCGCGAGCGACTGCGCGGCGAAGGCTTCGTTGAGTTCGATCAAGTCGATCTGTTCGAGTGTCAGACCGGCTTGCTGCAAGACTTTCGGGATCGCGTGGACGGGACCAATGCCCATCTCTTCGGGCGGGCAGCCGGCGGTCGCGTAAGCGACGAAACGCGCCAACGGTCGCAAGCCCAAAGCACGCGCCCGCTCGTCCGACATGATGACCACCGCCGCCGCGCCGTCCGACATCTGCGAAGCGTTGCCGGCGGTGATCGTTCCCTTCAGGTGAAACGCCGGTTTGAGCTTCGCCAAATTTTCCGGCGAAGTGTCGCGCCGCACGCCTTCATCTTTAGCAAACGCCAGCTCACGCTTTTGTTTGCGTCCACGCTCGTCCAACTCTTCGAGCGTCACTGTGAGCGGCACGATCTCTTCATTGAACTTACCCGCATCTTGCGCGGCGACGGCGCGTTGGTGCGAACGCAACGCGAAGGCGTCCTGCTCCTCGCGCGAGATTTCGTATTTGCGCGCGACGTTCTCGGTCGCCAAACCCATGTTCAAATAAAAGTCCGGATAATGCTCGACCAGATACGGATTTGGGCGGATGATATGGCCGCCCATCGGAATGAGCGACATCGTCTCAAGCCCGCCCGCGACGATCACATCCGCGCCGCCCGCGCGAATCCGATCCGCCGCGAGCGCGATTGATTGCAAGCCCGACGAGCAGAAACGATTGATCGTCATCGCACTCGTCTCGACCGGCAGCCCCGCACGGATCGCCGCCGCCCGCGCCACATTCATTCCCTGCTCCGCCTCCGGCATCGCGCAACCCATGATCACGTCTTCGACCTCATGGGCCTGAACACCTTCGGCACGCGCTAGAGCTTCCTTGATCACCGTCGCGCCCATCTCATCAGGCCGCGTTGCGCGCAAAGTACCTTTGGGCGCTTTCCCGACGGCGGTGCGAACGGCGGATACGATCACTGCTTCTCTCATCGCTGATACCTCGTTAAAATCAGACTCCGTAAGTTCCCGGCGTTGAAACGCCGGGCTAAATTCAAACGCCGCTACGCGGCGAGGCGGATCGGCGCGCTCCCGATTTGCGCGCACTCTTCAAATAACTCAGCACGCGCCGGAGCAGGCACACCCACCAAGACCACTCGCGTTGTTTGATGGGCGACGGCTGACCAAAATTTTCCGCGCGGTCGAGCGCGTCTTCGATCAACGCATCGTGCAGCCATCGAAACACGAGCGGCCAAGACAGCCGCGCCACGCCCGCCACGCGCATCTCCAATACATGCCGCAGACGCACGACGCCGGATGATACTTCTTCTAAGTCGAAACCGTGCGTGCCGTCAAATCCGCGCGGCGCAGTGAAACGAAAACGAATCTGGCGGCCCGGCTCATAAGCCTCGACGAAATATCTGATCGGCCCATGCCCGCCCCGCGCGCCGACGCCGAGCGGTCGATCAAACCGCATCGCCGGCCAACGCTCACGCGGCCACAACACGTCATCCCGCGCAGCCAATTTGTCAATCAACTCACCCGCCGCCGCGAGCGGCGTCTGAAGCAGGCGTTCGTGGACGTTGCGAACCGGCATCTCAAGCCTGACTGACTGGTTTCGTGCTTTGCGGGCGATGTAAATCGTCTTCTCCACTTTCGCATGGACTTTCCCCGCATCATCAACCAACTCGACCTGATAAATTTTCTCTATCGACTTGTTGTGCATCAGTTCCGTTTTGATCTGCGCGACTTCTGCTGCGACCACCGCGAACTTGGCGTAGAGCGTTGTCCGCCCCGGTCGCTTGAAGTTGATCGTCGCGGCTTTGTCCCAGACCACATAATCCCGGCCCAGCATTTGGATCAACATGACCATATACATCGGATCGATTGCCGCGTACATGCTCCCGCCGAAGATCGTCCCGACGTAATTCCGTGTCCGCCACGTCAGAGGGAGTTTGATCTGTATCTCGCTAAAATCGTCCGCGATGTACGTGACGCGCGCCCCCGTCCCGACGTAGGCCGGAAACAAATTGAATTTCCAACGCAGCATCTTCGTCTGACGCGATTCCGGCATACGATTCAAAGTTCAAAGTTCAAGGTTCAAAGTTTGACAAAGCAAGCGGACTTTGAACTTTGAACCTTGAACTAATTCCTGAGCGGCTTGCCCGTCTTCAACATCGCGGCGATGCGCTCCTGCGTGGGGCGTTGGCCGCAGAGACTGAGGAAGGCTTCGCGCTCAAGGTCGAGCAGGTATTGTTCCGAGACGCGCGTCGGGTGATTGAGATCGCCGCCGGTTAAAATGCGCGCCAGCTTTTCGCCGATCAGCGCGTCGTGTTCGGAGATGAAGCCGCCGCGCTTCATTTGGTGAATGCCGAGCTTGAGCGTCGCGAGCGCGGGGTTGCCGAGAGCGAGAATATCTGTGCGCTGCTGTGGCATGACGTAGCCGCTCGTGGCGAGCGCGATCACTTCCTGTTTGGCGTCGGCGATTAGGCGATCTGCGTTCATTGAGATCGTGTCTTCGTCGCGCAAGAAACCGAAGCTCCGGGCTTCTTCAGCGGAGGTAGCGACCTTCGCTAAAGCAATCGTCTCGAACGTGCGTTTGACGAGCGGGAACGGATCGGCGTCGTCTGCGCCTTTTGGAATGGAATCCAACGCGCGCACGAGCATCTCTTTCGTGCCGCCGCCAGCCGGAATGAGGCCGACGCCGACTTCAACTAAGCCGATGTAAGTTTCGGCGGACGCGCGGACGCGATCCGCGTGCAAAGTCATTTCACAGCCGCCGCCGAAGACCATGCCGAACGGCGCGACGACGACCGGCTTCGGCGAATAGCGCAGGCTCATCGTCGCGTTCTGGAAAGCGCGGATCGCCAAGTCGAGGTCTTCCCAATTTTCGTCTTGCGCTTCGAGCAAGACGAGCATCAGATTCGCACCGACCGAGAATTGCGGGCCTTGATTGCCGACGACGAGGCCGAGAAAATTCTTTTCCACTTCCGCGAGCGCATGTTTGATCATCCCAATCGTGTCCGCGCCAATAGCGTTCATCTTCGAGTGAAATTCAAGGCCCGCCACGCCGTCGCCCAAGTCGATCACAGACGCGCCCGCGTTTTTCTTAATGACGCCCGTGCGCTCTTTCAGAGACTTCAACACGACGACGCCCGCCGGCTCGTTCACCGTCTGATACTGCTCCGAAGCAAAATCGAAGTAAGAACGCTCACCGTTCTCGTTCCGGTAAAAACTTTTCGCGCCCGCATCAAGCATTCGTTGGACGTTCTCAGGAATCGGCTGCCCTTCTTCCTTCATCCGCGCGACTGACTTTTCGACGCCGATGGCGTCCCACGTCTCGAAGATGCCGAGTTCCCACCCGAAGCCCCAGCGCAGCGCGCGATCCGCATCAACTACATTGTTGGCGATTTCCGGGATGCGGTTCGCGGCGTAGCGCATCGTCCGCGTCAGAGTCTTCCACAAAAACTGTCCGACGCGATCTTCGCCCCACACTAAAGATTTAACCCGCGCCATCGTGTCTTCGACATTCTTCGCCGCGTCAAGCGAAGGCAGCTTGATCTTTTGTGCAGGCCGGTATTCAAGCGAGGCGTGATCGAGCGTCCAAATTTCCTGCTTCTCGCCCTCGCCTTTCTGTTTCTTGTAAAAGCCGCCTTTCGTCTTGTTGCCCAGCATCCCGCTGCCGATCATGTCCGTGAGAAAAACGGGCGCGCGAAATACCTCGCGCTCCTCGTCTTCCGGGAGCGCGTCGTAGAGATTGCGGATGACGTGGCCGAAGACATCGAGGCCGACGAGGTCGAACGTGCGGAAGGTGGCCGACTTTGGACGACCGACCGCTTGGCCGGTCATCTTGTCAACTTCCTCAATCGTGTAGCCGTCTTCGAGCATCGTGTGGACGGTGACGAGTGCGCCGTAAGTTCCGATCCGGTTGGCGATGAAGTTCGGGCGATCCTTCGCGACGACGACGCCTTTGCCGAGACGTTGATCGAGGAAGCCGAACAGCCCGCACGAGACTTCCGGCTTCGTCCACTCGGTCGGGATCAATTCGACGAGATGCAAATAACGCGGCGGGTTAAAAAAGTGGACGCCCAAGAAATGCGCCCGAAAGTCTTCGGTGTGGCCTTCGGCGAGTTGGCGGATCGGAATGCCGCTCGTGTTCGACGCGACGACCGAGCCGGGCCGCCGGTGCTGCTCAACTTTCTCGTAAAGGCTGCGTTTGATCTCCAAATTCTCGACGACGGCCTCGATCACGAGATCGCAGCCTTTCAACTGCGCCAGATCATCTTCAAAGTTGCCGACGGAGACGAGCCGCGCTCCCTCCGGCGTGAAGAACGCTGCCGGCTTCGCTTTCTTCGCCGCATCCAGCCCGCTTTGCGCGATGCGATTTCGCACGGCCTGTTTGTCGAGCGTCAAGCCTTTGGCTTTTTCCTCCGCCGTCAACTCACGCGGCACGATGTCGAGCAACACAACGGGGATACCGGCGTTCGCCAGATGCGCGGCGATCTGCGCGCCCATCGTCCCCGCGCCCAAGACCGCCGCCTTTTCGATTCGCAACATTGAAGGATTCCTCTGCGGAAAGATTAGCTCAACGAGACGCGCCCATCATACTGAATGAATGCTCATTCAGCAAGTCTAAACAGCGCGCGACAGAACGAAGATTATCAACAAGTTGGGACATCTGCCGGTCGAGCGCGGCGCGCTTCGATGCGTAAAAATTGCGGTCGGTATGAGAGCGCGCGACTTAGGCGGCAAATTGGGTCAGAAGCTGTTCGACTTCTTTTGGGAATGAGACGGGCAGGAAGAAATCTTCAGGATAGACGGCGGCTTCGCCCGTCTCGTCGATGATGCGGACGAAACCGGATTGGGAGAAAGTAGCGGCGTAAATCTTGAGTGGAATCAACAGGCCGGGATCATCGGTGTGCAAGCAAATGGCGAAGCCGGTCTGAGGTTGCGGGCGCGGCGACACCACTTCAACTGTCAAGGTGCGCGCCGCGCTAATTTCGCCGCAAAGAATCTGCTTGGCTTCGCGCACAGTTTTAATGAAGCCTTGAAAATCTTTCTCTTTCATCTTCAGTCGAAACCTTTCGCTTCACAGCGCAAACGATTCGTCTGGTCATCGGTCGGTGCGCGCTGATTGCAGAGCGCGCTTGATAGGCAGGCTTAGGAGGGTCGTTTTTCTGTGCGCCGGCGAGAGATTCTTTCGGCGATCTGCGCGACGGTTTGGCCGGATACAATGTTGGTGCGTTCGTTGGTATAGTTGCCGCTACCCTGCTCATACATTTGCAGGAAGCGAATCAAGCCCGTCGCGCCAAGTTCGCGCGCCAATACTTCCAGACCGATGATGCGAATTTGTTCCTGCGTTAGCTCTTGCGTACTCATAAGGTTTCAATCTCCTGTAACCATGGCAATGGATTGACGACGCGCACAGCGAGTTGGGTTGCCAAACGTGCGGCTCGTTTGAGGATTTTATCATCGGTGGTCAGAAAAACTTGCACGCCTCCGCTTTCGGCGGACGCCAGATGTAGAGCATCGAAGCCTGTAAAGCCGAGTCGTTCGAGTTCGGCGGCGCGTCTGATCTCTTTTTCTTCGACAGCAATTTTCAGCGCGGCGTGAGTTACCAGCAGCATCGCCTTGAGAGCGTGTTCAGCGTCCGGGTTTTGCAGGACTTCATCATCAACGGCTTCGCTTGACACCCACAGGAATTCGCCCGCCTCGACGCGAGCGAGCAGAAGTTTGACGGCTTCCGCTTCCAAATGAATGCGCGCTTGCCGCTGATCGTCGAACGGGCGTTGTAAACAACACACGTCCAGATAAATCCTTATTTGATTTACGCCTGAGCTTGCCGCTTCAACAGTCATTATTTCATTGTTCCAGCACGCTAGTTGAAACTATGCGCTTTCAGCGCAAGACTTTAGTTGCTACACACTTCTCCAGCGTAGTAGAAGTGTGAGCGTGAAAGATAATCGGCACAGTGGGCATACAGTTA